>CAJLGN010000384.1 GCA_905206195.1 uncultured Roseburia sp. | reverse complement strand
GAAGTGTTTCTCGTGACTTTTGCTCCGGGGCGGTACGAGGAGGCAAAGGTGCTCATGCGGAAGATTCAGTCTCAGTGCGGCGGTCTATTCTGCGGGGATACTGAGGATTTTACGCCGATGCTTGGAGTGTAGGGGGAGCACTTTGAGATACCTACGTGGGGAAAGGAGATTGGGATGGAGCGCAGAATTACCGGTCGCACTGGACTTTTGGCACTGATCGGTTCGCCGGTGGGGCACTCGGGTTCGCCGGCGATGTATAATTATAGCTTTGAGCGCCTGGGGCTGGACTACGCCTATGTGGCATTTGATATTCAGGTTGGGGAGGTGGAGGCTGCCATCGCGGCAATGCGGACATTTAAGATGCGCGGCTGCAATGTGACGATGCCGTGTAAGACGGAGGTTGTGCGGTACATGGATGAGCTGTCGGACGCTGCGCGCATCACCGGCGCGGTGAACACCATCGTCAATGACGGCGGGCGTCTGACCGGCCATATGACAGACGGAGTTGGCTTTGTCAATAATCTCAGAGATCACGGGATAGACGTCCGGGGGAAAAAGGTCATTGTGGCGGGCGGCGGAGGTTCGGCGACTGCAATTCAGGTGCAGTGTGCCCTGGACAGAGCCAGGGAGATTGTTATTTTTAATCGCTCTCTTGCGCGTGTTCTTGCGACGGCGGAGAAGATCCGGGAGGTGATGCCAGAGCGTTTGGTGCGGGTCTTTAATATCGCGGATACGGCGCGCATGACAGCCGAGCTTGCCACCGGCCATATTTTTGTAAACGCGACATCCGTTGGCATGAAGCCGATGGAGGATGAGAGTGTGGTGAAGGATATAGCTGCGTTCCGCCCAGGATTTGTGGTGGCGGATGTGGTCTACAACCCGGAGGAGACCAGGTTGCTTAGGGAGGCGCGCAAGGCGGGGTGTGTCTGCATCGGCGGGAAGGGGATGCTGCTGTGGCAGGGAGCTGCCGCCTTTACGCTCTACACAGGACGGGAAATGCCAGTTGCGGAAGTGAAGGAGAAGTTCTTTTCCTGATGGGGGATCAGGGGGACAGAGGAGAAGAGAAAAGGAAGCGGGTATGAAGAACATATATCTGATTGGCTTTATGGGGGTCGGGAAAAGTACGATCGCAAAGGAGTTGGCCTACATCACTGGGGCACAGCGTGTCGAGATGGACGAGGTGATTGAGAGACAGCAGGAGATGACGATTGCCGAGATTTTTGAGATATACGGGGAGGAGCGTTTCCGGGATCTGGAGACGGAGCTTTTGCGGTCGTTTAAAGGCCAGGAGAATTTGATTATCTCGTGTGGTGGCGGCAGTGTGCTGCGGGATGAGAATGCGGCGCTGATGAAGCAAAGCGGCTTCATTGTATTCTTGACGGCTGAGCCAGAGACAGTTTACGAGCGCGTCAAAAACAGCGCAAAGCGGCCGATTCTAAACGGCAACATGAGCGTGACATTTATACGGGAACTGATGGAGAAACGCCGGGCGCGCTATGAGACTTTGGCGGACATTCAT
>CAJLGN010000383.1 GCA_905206195.1 uncultured Roseburia sp. | reverse complement strand
GTTTCCCGGCAATCTTTTGACCGGATGCCCGTTGATGCGCACCCCCGGTATCTCATGCACAACTCTCCCAATCAGCTAGTCCCGCAGCGCGAGCTCTCTCTCCACACGTTTTTTCATATCCGAAAATGCCAGTTCCACAGCTCTCCCCATACCGACAATCCCCGGCACATTCTCCGTCCCAGCGCGCTTTCCTTTCTCCTGCCCCCCGCCGTGAATGAAGGATGGAATCTGAATTCCCTCCCGAATATAGAGGAATCCCACCCCCTTTGGACCGTGGAATTTGTGCGCGCTTGCACTTAAGAGATCCACCGGATAATGCCGGACGGAAATCGGTATCTGTGCGTACGCCTGTACCGCATCCGTGTGAAACAAAATCCCGCACTCCCGCGCGAATCTTCCAATCTGTGTAATCGGCTCTATCGTCCCAATCTCATTGTTCGCAAACATGATCGTGATCAGCGTCGTCCCCGGGCGTACCGCCTGCGCGACGTCCCCCGGGGAAACCATCCCCTCACCGTCCACATCCAGATATGTCACCTCATACCCCAGATGCTCTAAGTACTGGCAGGAATTTAAGATCGCATGATGCTCGATGCGGCTTGTGATGATGTGGCTCCCCCTCGTTTTGCAGGCCCCAGCGATTCCCTTCACCGCCCAGTTATCCGACTCCGAACCGCCGGAGGTAAAATAAATCTCGGAGGGCTTCGCATCCAGCGATTTTGCAATCTTGATTCTCACCCCCTCAATGACCTCCTTCGCCTCCTCACCGAGGCTATATATGGCGGATGCGTTTCCAAAGTTTTTCCGCAGATAAGGCTCCATGGCCTCCTCCACCTCTTTTGCCATCTGCGTCGTCGCCGCGTTATCCAAATATATGGCATTTTCACAGCAGCGCTCGCCTGTGATATCTATATGACGATTCATTTTCTCCTCACTCCCTACATATCTTAAATAGATAGAATATCTGGAGACTTTTTTGCCAAGAACACAGCTTTCCAAACATTCCGCTACCGGAAACTCCATAAAAAGTTCCTTTATCACCGGTACTCTGCTTCTGACCATAGCCGGTGTCATCACCCGGATCATAGGCTTCTTCTATAGAGTATTCCTATCCCGCACAATTGGTGCAGAGGGGCTTGGAATCTACCAGCTGCTCTCCCCTGTCACGGCGCTCGGCTTCGCAGTCACATCGGCTGGCATCCAGACCTCGATCTCCCGCTTCGTCTCCACCGAGATCGGAAAGAAAAATGTGGCCGGCGCAAGGCTCTATCTCTTCGTCGGACTCGCCGTTTCTCTCGCTCTCTCCGCCCTGACAGGCGCTTTCATATGGAAAAACGCTGCATTTATCGCCGTATCGTGGCTCGGGGACAGGCGATGTGAGCCGCTCCTTGCCGTGCTCTCCCTCTCGTTTGTCCCAAGCTGTATCCACGCCTGCATCAACGGATATTATTACGGCCTAAAAAAGGCCGCCGTTCCCTCGCTCTGCCAACTGACGGAACAATTTGCGCGGGTGGGCAGCG
>CAJLGN010000382.1 GCA_905206195.1 uncultured Roseburia sp. | reverse complement strand
CGATGATCACCTGCTTTGAGGTCGTGTATGTGTCTGTGAAGTTGACATTCTTTTTGCGGTCCTCCGTCACTGTGAAGCCCGCCGCACCAACATCCGCTTTCCCGGTGGAGACCGCCGAGATAATAGAATCAAATGCCATGTCCTCAATCACAAGCTCCATGCCAAGCTTGTCGCAGACCGCCTGCATCATATCCATATCGAGCCCTGTGATCTTGCCGTTCTCGTAATACTCATAGGGTGGAAATTCCGCGTTGGTGGCCACGGTGAGCGTGCCGTTTGGACGCTCCACATCCTTTTTCTCATAGGGAAATTTCCCGACTTCTTCCACCGTGCCAACATAGTTGCGCTTGATCTGGTCGATGACGCCCTCCTCCCGCATTTCGCGCAGCGCCGCATTCATCTGCCCCAAAAGCGCATCATTTTGCTTTGCGACAAGAAAGGCGTAGTCCTCGAGCGTAAACTCTTCCTCGAGCACCTTAAGTCCGCTGTTCTCCCGCACAAACGCCAGCGCCGGCTGCTCGTCAATCACCACGCAGTCGATCTTTCCCTGCTTGAGCGCCTGCACGGCATCCGCACCCTTGTTGTAGCGCTCCACCGCAGTTCCCGCGTCATCTCCCTCGTAGTCGCTGACATAAATATCTCCGGTCGTCCCCAGCTGCACGCCGATGCGCGCTCCCTCGAGATCATCTGCGGATGCGATGTCGCTCTCTTTGGCGTCCTTCCCCGGAATGCCCTCCGTGGAAATGACACCTCCGTCCGTCCCTGTTGCCGTGTTCCTCTGTCCGCAGGCGACAAATGCCAAAAGTGCCATTCCAGCAAGCAGCAGGCAGAGAAACTCCCTCTTTGCTCTCTTCATCTCTTCTTCTCCTCTGATGATTGTTTTTTCAAACTTTATGTATAAATATACATCTATCTTTGAGTATAACACAAGTGATTCCAAATGAAAAGTGCAAATGTTTGCATTGCTATCGCTCCGAAAATTCAGACTTCGCAGATCTGGTACAGATAGCTTCGCCCCTCTTTCCCGATGCGCTCCACGATCTTTAGGTCTGTCAGGATTAGCAGTGTAGTCTGCGCCAGCCGCACCTGAATTTTTGCATACTTGGCAAAGTCCTTCGCCGTAAAATATTCCGGGATATCGTGTGGGACAAACTGCATATAGTCCTCTCTCCGATCGACGCAGACCTCCTCCACAAACGCGAGCGGAATACGGTCGTATCGCTGGCTTCCCTTCTTTTTGTCCTTGCTCCAACCGTTTAGCAGACGGTACTCCTCCATGTCGATCAAATCCAGGCGCAATCTTAAGTTCTCGTCCTTTAGAAACGGGCGGATCTTGTACAGCTCAAGGAACGCCTGGTAGGGATTGCCCTTTTTCGGTGACTTCCTCCTTTTCCCAGTCTCCCCGGTCTCCTCATTGATCCAGAGAAGCCACTTCTCGCGGGGAATCGGGTGAACAATCGTCACCGGCTAGAGGGGAAGAAACGCCGCAAGCTTTTTTTCCATGGTGTTAAAAGACCGAGCCTGAATCT
>CAJLGN010000381.1 GCA_905206195.1 uncultured Roseburia sp. | reverse complement strand
AGCGAAGATGCTGAACATGATAGTGGGAAAGAATGGATATACCCTGTACTCCGGCATTATCTGTGAGGACTTAAACGGTGGAAATTATATATCGGTCCCCCTTGAAACGCAGGAGAAGATGACGATTGGATATTTGAAAAGGAAGCATATGCCGCTTAGTCCGCTCGGGAAAAAGTATATAGAGATTTTGAAAAAATATGGCGGCAGTCCGCGCGTGGAGGAGGACTGTGCCGAGAAATAAAAAAATCCGGTGGCGACAGGAAATAGATTTGATGTGAGGTCAATTCCTGTCAACACGGGAGTTTTTATCGTGTGAATAAAATGATCGGAAGCGCGGTTGCGCGCAGTTGTGGCGGCAGTTAAATGTAGTATTCACAGGAGACGGATTGGCTGTCAAGCACGTCCTGCAGGGTGATGCCGTCCAGATATTTGATAATGACCTCATACAGCCCCTCAAACACAGGAAGCGTGAGGCAGCTTTCACGGTTTTCGCAGAGGTTTGGCGTATTGTCCAGGCAGCTCACGGGCGTCAGACCGCCCTCCGCGCTTAGGAGGATATCTTTTGCCGTGATCTGGGAGGGATGTCTTGACAGCTGGTAGCCGCCCATATGTCCCTTGTTGGCGATCAATAGATTGCTTCTGTTTAGGAATGGGACAATCTGTTCCAGATATTTTTTGGAAATGTCCTGCCGCTTTGAGATGTCTTTGAGGGCTATAAAGCCTTCGTTGTAATGCTGCGCAAGGTCTATCATCATACAAAAGGCATAGCGGCCTCTGGTTGAAATCTTCAAAATGCTCTCCTCCTCGTAAATATATACGTGACATTGTGTTCAATGCCTATCTTATCACAGGAGCAGTGGGTAATCAAGAAACAAAGTTGAAATATGGGGAAAAAGGCGGGGTATAACGATTTTAAATAACCAGTTCACAGAAATATGTCATACCGAAGCACTTTTTGTACAGCTATAATAGTCTCAGAGACAGATGGAAATATGTTGCAAAGAGGCAGTGTCAGCTGTGAGAGCAATGCTGTGGGAAGGATGGGATTCGGATATGGAATATGGAATTGCGACAAAGTGTATTTACGGAAATAGAGATCGTTTTGAGGGAGATCGGACGGGGGCAATCAGTTTTCCGATCTATCAGACGGCAACCTACGCCCACCCTGCGGTGGGGCAGAGCACGGGCTTTGATTACAGCAGATTACAAAATCCGACGAGGCAGCAGCTGGAAAAGGTGGTGGCTTCCCTGGAGGGCGGAGTGGACGCGCTCGCATTCTCCTCGGGCATGGCGGCAATTACAGCGCTGATGGAATTGTTTTGTCCCGGGGATCACATAATCACCGATGCAGACCTTTACGGTGGAAGTATCCGATTATTTGACAATGTAAGCGAGAAAAATAGAATTGCATTCAGTCACGTAGACTGCACGGATACGGATGTGGAGACTTATGTCCGTGAAAATACCAGGGCAATTTTTGTGGAGACCCCGACAAATCCGATGATGAATGTCTATGATATTAAAAGACTTGCAGAACTTACC
>CAJLGN010000380.1 GCA_905206195.1 uncultured Roseburia sp. | reverse complement strand
TGCTTGCAAAATTCAAATTTCCAGGAAGAAATGTGCTGTTTGCCCTGTTTACGATCACGATGCTCGTCCCCGGACATGCGAAGGGACAGCCGATTTTTTCCATGATTAATGCGATGAACCTCTACGACACGTTGACCGGTCTGACACTCGTCTATCTTGGAAGCGGTATTGCAATGTCCATTTTTATCTTAAAGTCCGCCTTTATGGCGATTCCAAAGGAGCTGGATGAGGCGGCGACAATTGACGGTGCTGGATTTTTCCGCACCTTTGTGGCGATTGATCTTCCTCTGGCAAAATCAGGGCTATCCACGGCGGGAATTCTCATGTTTTTGAACAACTGGAATGAATACTTTTTTGCGTCATTGCTGACAGCCTCGGAGAGTAAGCGCACGCTCCCAGTGGCACTTCAGTTTTTTAACCAGTCACTGTCGTACGATTATACAAAGATGTTTGCGGCGCTGACCGTCGTCATCGTTCCGGCGGTTCTGGTTTATGCTCTTGCCCAGGAACAGATTCAGCAGTCAGTAGCATCGTCGGGCGTGAAGGGATAACGATAATTTTAGGAGAGGAATACGATGACAGAAATGATAAATTATACAAAAGGTAAAAACGAGGAAAAGAATTGGATGATAGAGGAGACGTCCTTTGACGAGCGTTACACGGCGAAATGCGAGGCGATCTTCACACAGGGAAATGGGTATCTGGGGCTTCGCAATGCGCTGGAGGAGCGCTATGTCGGGGAGATTCGGAATATGTTCGTGGCGGGAACGTTCAATAAGGCGAGCAGGGACGAGGTGACGGAGCTCCCAAACGTGCCGGACGTGGTGAATATGGAGATCACGATTGACGGGGAGCGCTTTGCCATGAACCGTGGGGAGATTCTCGACTATTCCCGCACCTTAAATCTGCGGACAGGAGAGACGGTCCGAAGCCTCGTGTGGAAAAGCCCGAAGGGAAATCGCATAAAGCTCACGTTTCACCGATTTGTCTCCTGCGACAATGTCCATATCATTGGAGGCTATGTAGAGATCACACCACTTGAGAAAGCGGCCAAGATCCGCGTTTTGAGTGGAATCGACGCGCAGGTGACAAACAGCGGCGCGCAGCATTTTACGGAGGGGGCAAAGAGAGCCTTCGAGGAGACCTATCTGGAATTTCCGGTGGTTACCACGGAGTCCGGGGTGCATGTGCTGGTACATACTGCACACCGCGTGATATCGGGCGGCGGCGCGCACTTGGTCGATGGAATGCGGATCGTGGATGCGAGAAGAAAAATTCACTGCTGCTATGATTTTGCTGCGGATGTGGGGCAGACAGTGCGGTTTGAAAAAATTTCGACCGTTTCCTCCACGCGGGATCTTGAGTTTGCAAATCTTGAGCCCGAGGAGGCGCGGGAGGCGCTGCTTGCGGACAGTCTCTCCCTCGTGAAGGAGGCACTTCACGAGGGCTATGACAGTCTGTTTGCCAAAAGCAGGAGTGCGTGGGAGCAGCTGTGGGCGGAGCAGGATATCCGGATTGAGAGCGACAATGACTTCGATCAGCTCGCCATCCGGTTTGCGCTGTACCATTTGCAGATTATGGTGCGCAAGGGCGACGGCCGCATCGGCATCGGTGCGAAGGGACTGAGCGGAGAGGGTTACAAGGGACATTCCTTCTGG
>CAJLGN010000379.1 GCA_905206195.1 uncultured Roseburia sp. | reverse complement strand
CTCCCGTGCATTTTTGTTGTAATTTTAGAAGAAAGCTGACAAAGATAAATAGATCAAATTGGTCTTTTGCCGCGTCAAACTGCGCCTGACTCTTGATTGTCCATGCGACGGAGAGCGCTCCAAGACGCCTCGCCACACGGCGCGAAAGATTCTTTGCGTCGGAGTGGCGGTAGGCGATGAAGTCCGGTCTGGTGATGGCGTTCGGCAACAGATAGGAGAGCAGCAGGAGTGGAACATTCCCTCGGTATTTATCCTCTTTCCAAAATTCCATGGAGAGTTGTCCGCGCACGACATCCGGGCGATGCTTTTTGTACCAGAGCAGCGCCAGCGGGTGGAAGGACTCGATGCAGTAAACTCCCGGGTAATCCTTTAGCAGCGCGTTTCCCAGCTCACAGATTTTGGTCTGCGCGACATCCAGTTTATATTCCACGATCAGCGGAACCTTTCCGGCGACGGCTTTGAGCACGCTCGCGAGGGTCGGAATCGTCTCGTTGGAATTTCCCAATTTCATCTGTTGTAATTCCGCCAGCGTGTACTCCCAGATATTTCCCTCCACACCGCACATGCGTTTTAGGGTGGCATCGTGGAACACGACGGGGATGTCATCTTTGGATAACTGTACGTCAAGCTCGATGCCGTAGCCAGCCTCGACTGCCTTTTGAAAGGCCAGGACGGAGTTCTCCGGCGCGTCGGTGCGGTTGTCAAAAAGACCGCGGTGAGCATAGTGAGCACCGCGGAGGCGACTGTAGTCCGGCTTATGAAGCATTCGGGGGGCAACCAGGAAGAGATATAGGGGTATCAGCAGCATGGCTGCAAATAAAATCCATAATAAATGCATGATTTATACACGTCCTTTCTTTGAATCGTCCACATCAAAATGTTCCAGCGCACTCTGTTTTTTCACCGGTCTGGAGTTCCAGTGTCGCATCTGGGTCATGGTCAGAAACGCGAGAGCGCTAAAGAATACCGCGTAGGGGAACAGCGCCCGATAGGAGATGTGCTCCAACAAAAGCCTGTTATTTAGTTTCATATGTAAGAACCCGCCTGTTTTATATGTTGCAAATTTTGATATAAAGCGGGAAAATAACATTCAGTCTCCGATCGAAGGTGACAATTTCAGCGGTCGCATTGTGACGGGGCGCGATGTCTGACGACATTATAGCACACTTTTATCGAGTGGGGGAAATAGGATTTATCAAAGGTGCCATTTTCTTTTTTTTATGCGGTTTCTGGGGATCGGAGAGAAGTTTTTGTTGATATAAGCGGAACTTTGTGGTAAGATTTACCATATTTTGCAGTTTAGTATGGAAAGGCATGGTGAGGAACTATGAAGAAAAAAAGAGTACTGGCGCTTGTTTTTGCGGCATGCCTGCTGCTCTCGGGATGTACATCGAAGGACGAGCCTGCGCGGGCGGTAGGGACAGAACAGGCACAGGGACAGGAAGAATCTGAGTCCGAAGAAGTTCTGCGCAGAGAGTACAATGCGCCGGGGACATATTCGGAGACCACAGAATATAAGGAGGTATCCATTTCCTCCAAGGATGTGACCCTCGAGGGTGTGACGGCGGAGGATCTCATTGTAGAGGCGAGCGTCGGTGAGGGCGATGTGACGCTTCAAAATGTGACTGTGACAGGAACGCTTATGGTATACGGGGGTGGACCCAATTCCATCCAT
>CAJLGN010000378.1 GCA_905206195.1 uncultured Roseburia sp. | reverse complement strand
CGGCGCGTCGGCGGGAAAGCTGATGGTGGTGCCCCAGCGGTCTTTGCTGACGGTCATGTCATCCCACACGATTGCAGGCTGCGATTATACAGTGCGGATTCCAATGTCTCACGGTGTGGATTCTCTAAATGTAGCCGCTGCAAGTGCGGTGGCTTTCTGGCAGCTTGGCAATCGCTAGTAATGTTCAAAAATATGGACATTTATAAGGTGCAGGCGTGATTTCCGATGCACGGTTATGCTGCTGTGCTTTTAGAGATGTAAAAATAATTCTTGCATTCTGGCGAGAAACTGCTATACTTGTGACCTGTAAATAAAATAAAGTTTCGCAGAGTAGACCCATGTGCGTTAAGTGCCAGCTGAACAGGGAGTTGTCAGCCGGACGAAAAGATTTTCTTGCGGTACATGAGTCGCATCCCGCTGCATCCGAAGATAGGAATATTATCTCCAGTTGTAGTAAGAGGTCTGCAAAGGAGGTAATTTTTTTATGAGAAAATTCGTTACTTTGTTCACCGATTCTTATCGAGAGTTCAAGTCGATAAGGACAATCACTGTCACAGCAATGCTCGGGGCGCTCTCCATTGTTCTCGGCATGTTCTCCATTCAGTTTGGGAGCTCTGTCCGCATTGGATTTTCGAGTATCCCAAACGGTGTCGCGTCGTATTTGTTCGGCCCGGTGGTGGGGGGAGGCTTTTCGGGGGCAATGGATGTCCTCAAGTACCTCGTAAAACCTACGGGGGCATTTTTTCCACCGCTTACGCTGGTGGCGATCCTGGGAGGCATCCTGTACGGCTGCATGTACTATAAGAGAGAGATTACCTTTGCGCGGGTGCTGACCGCGAAGTTCATTGTTATGATTATCTGCAATATTATACTGAACACACTCTGTTTGTCCATGCTGCTCGGCGAAGGATTTTTTGTGCTCCTCCCGGCGCGAGTGCTAAAGAATTTGATTATGTGGCCCATCGATTCCGTCATTTTCTATGTCGTGGCAAAATCGTTGGAGCGCATCGGTGCATTCCGGTTGATCCGCCGTCCAGTCTAAACATATCTGGTTGTCGAAAAAAGAGAACAGGAGCCGACAGGGGAGCGGTTGAGGTTGCAAACAGTGGAAGTTTGGGATATACTGACAACAGAAACATACAAATTGTGGAACACTGACGCTCATCCGGAGAAAAACTGACGAGGATTTATTTTGTGGCTTGGAGCGAATGACGGAAAACGGCAGGACAGAAGGAGGAAGTGCGGTATGAAAAGTATCAGAAGAGCAATCGAGGCGGATGTGGAGCAATACGAGGTCGGCAAAGGAATGGAAGACGGATTTGAGCTGTGGTCGGAGGTGGTGACCAAGGGCTGGATTGTCACTGATTTTTTAGTGAAGATCAAGCGGGAGGATGGCACGATTGTCTGCCCGTACATCAACAACCGCAGGGGGCGCACCTTTATCGGTGAGGGGGACTATATCATCACCGACACCGATGGATCAAAGCATGTCTGCGGAGCGGATAAAGTCTGGGACAGATATGAGCGGATAGGTGGTTGAGACGAGGGATAGAACCGGAAAAAACAGTTGCATTTTGTGCGTCGTTAAGCTATAATTCAAAAGTAACTCACCGCGGCAAGTGAGCTGTAGGTGATACCAGCGGGTATGGCGGAATTGGCAGACGCGCTAGATTTAGGTTCTAGTGGGAGACCGTGCAGGT
>CAJLGN010000377.1 GCA_905206195.1 uncultured Roseburia sp. | reverse complement strand
CCCACCATGCGGTCTAGGATGCGCCTTGTCTGCTGTGCGTTGACCAGATTCATGTCAATATCTCGGGGCTCCTTCAGGGATGCCTTGACCGCATTCTGCGTAATCTCATTAAAGCTGATTCGCCTCACATTCTTCTCATCGAGTTTGAGGGCCTGGCTCAAATGCCAGGAAATCGCCTCCCCCTCGCGGTCTGGGTCAGTCGCCAGATAGACCTTGTCCGCTTTCTTGACTTCCTTGCGGAGCTTGGCAAGAATATCTCCTTTTCCCCGGATCGTGATGTACTTCGGCTCGTAGTCATGCTCTATGTCGATCCCCATCTGGCTCTTCGGCAGATCTCTGACATGCCCGTTGGATGCAACCACCTCATAATTCTTTCCAAGAAACTTTTTGATTGTTTTTACCTTCGCGGGTGACTCCACGATAACAAGGTACTTCGCCATTCCTCCATCTCCTTTATCATTCTCTTGTCATATCCTTCGGATATAGCAGTTCTTAAACGTCTCCGCAACGAACTTTTTCTGCACGAGCCCCGCCAGGGCCTGCGATAGCTCCGGCACACCAAGACCCGTCCGGCGCAAAAGCTCCTCCATACTTTTCGGTCGTAAATCTACACAACTATACACCAAGCGTTCTTCTTTTTCAAGTAATAATTTTTCAAATGACTCCTGCTCCCACTCCCCGCGTCCGCCCAGATCCAGATCCTTTAAGAAATCCTCCACACTGGAAATGATGCCCGCGCCCTGGCGGATCAAATTGTTGCACCCGGCGCTCAATGGCTCGCAGATGCGCCCCGGCACTGCATAGATGTCCCGCCCCTGTTCCAGCGCGAGATCGGCCGTGATCAAAGAACCGCTCTTCTCCTTCGCCTCCACCACCACAACCACGTCGGAGAGCCCGGCTATGATGCGGTTTCTCTGCGGGAAAAATGCGGGCAGAGGCTGTGTCCCCGGATGGTACTCCGAGAGCACGCAGCCATTTTGTATGATATCGGTGTAGAGCTGCCGATTTTCCGCCGGGTAACAGACGTCCACCCCGCACCCCAGGACAGCGCAGGTACCGCCTCCGGATGCGAGCGCACCTGTATGCCCGGCCGCGTCTACGCCCCTGGCCATCCCGCTCACGATACTCACCCCACACGCAGCCAGCTGCTCCCCAAGCTTCCTCGCCGTCGCCATCCCATACTCCGAGCACATCCGCGCGCCCACAATCGCCGCCGTGCGCTGCTCCTCCCTCGGAAGCCGCCCTCTCACATACAGCCCAAAGGGCGGATCCGGGATGTTGCGAAGCCGTTTTGGATACGCCGCATCCTCCGTGGAGAGAAACGAAATTCCACGCGCGCACATCTTCTCGTAGCGCTCCTGCGTCTCCTGCGCACGGCTCTCCGCGATGCGGCAGACTGCGCGCGCATCTGCCCCGTCGAGCATTCCAATCTGCCTTTCCGAGAGAAAATAGAGCGCTTTGGCACCCCCCGCCTGCGCTGACAGCCTGTGCTTTTTCGCATTTCCAATCCCCGGCACATTCGCCAGCCAATACGCGTAATTCATAACACCACCACCTTTCTATGTCCGCTCCCAGAATTTTGGTTCCAGGCTCCGGTAGCAGATTGCCTCGTTTAAGTGTCTGGTGTGAATCCGCTCTTCCTGCTCCATGTCCGCCAGTGTCCGCGCAACCTTTAATATTTTATGGGAGGAGCGCGCAGTCAGATGCAG
>CAJLGN010000376.1 GCA_905206195.1 uncultured Roseburia sp. | reverse complement strand
CAGGAAAGGATTTGTCCCCTTGTGCTTGGATGGGGCAACCGCCCTCCAGCTTTGGAGTCTTGCGGAAAATCATGTCCATATATCTGTCTTGTCATATCGGTGTGCGTGTGGTATACTCAAACAAGTTTGTGTAAAAACAATATAAAATCTCACATGCGAAAGCAACGGCAGCATGCGAGAGGTGGCTTTGCGAAAAGAAGGAGAATTATGGAGAATCTGTACTGTGACGTTGTCATCGCAGGATGCGGTGTCGCTGGGTTGTTTACTGCGCTGCATCTGCCAAAAGAAATGAAGATATGCATGCTCTCCAAGGGTGATCTGGCAAGCTGTGATTCTATGCTGGCGCAGGGGGGAATCTGCGTGCTCTACGACGAGGATGACTACGATTCTTATTTTGCGGATACGATGCGCGCCGGGCATTATGAGAACCGGAGAGAGAACGTGGAACTTATGATCCGCGGGAGCCGGGCGATCATCGATGAGCTGCTCACGCTCGGCGTCGATTTTGAGAAGAACCCGGACGGCAGCCTTGTCTACACCAGAGAGGGGGCACATTCCAGGCCTCGCATCTGCTTCCACGAAGATATCACCGGCGAGGAAATCACCACCACGCTGCTTGCTCATGTAAAAAAATTGACAAATGTCACCATTTTAGAATATACTACGATGACGGACATTCTCGTGACAGATGAGGAATGCTGTGGTGTCATTGCGACGGCGCAGGGCGGGGAGAAGCTTCATATTCACGCGGCGGACACCGTGATGGCGACAGGGGGAATCGGAGGGCTTTACGAGCATTCCACAAACTTCCCACTCTTGACTGGGGATGCGTGCAAAATAGCGGAAAAACACGGAGTGAAACTGGAGCATATGGATTATGTACAGATGCACCCGACCTGTCTTTACAGCAAAAAGCCGGGCAGGAGCTTTCTGATTTCGGAATCGGCCAGGGGTGAGGGCGCGATTCTTTTAAACCACAGGGGGGAGCGTTTTGTGGACGAGCTGCTGCCGCGCGATGTGGTGACGCAGGCGATACAAAAAGAGATGGAAAAGGAGGGCACAGACCACGAGTACATTTCTTTTGCGGATGTTCCAGAGAAGACAGTCAGAAGCCATTTTCCGCACATTTATGAGCGCTGTCTAAAAGAGGGGTACGACATCCTAAGGGAGCCGGCGCCGATCGTTCCGGCACAGCATTATTTTATGGGCGGAGTGCACGTGGATCACAATTCCATGAGCACCATGAAGCATCTCTATGCAGTGGGGGAGACAAGCTGCAACGGTGTACACGGAAAAAATCGGCTTGCCAGCAACAGTCTTTTGGAGAGTTTGGTATTTGCAAAACGCGCCGCCGCACAGATCACATTGACACAGAAAGGGAGAAGAGACGATGAATCCGATTACAATGCAGCTGGTTGCTGATAAATACATAAAAATGGCCTTGGAGGAAGATGTGAGCAGTGAGGATGTTTCCACAAACGCTGTGATGCCAGGGTACAAAAAAGGAGATGTGCAACTCATTTGCAAAGAAGAGGGCGTCATCGCCGGACTTCAGATTTTTGAGCGTGTATTCACGATGCTTGACCCTGCTACGACCGTGACGTTTTCCGAGAAGGACGGTCGTCGGATCGCAGACGGGGATTTCGTGAAAAAGGGGCAGCTTCTCGCCGTCCTGACCGGAGATATCCGTGTCCTCCTCTCAGGGGAGCGCACGGCG
>CAJLGN010000375.1 GCA_905206195.1 uncultured Roseburia sp. | reverse complement strand
AATATTGACAATCTTTCCCGAACGCTGTTTTAAAAAATGCCGCGATGCATGGCGAATGGTGTTGAATGCCCCTTTTAAGTTTGTGGCAAGAACCGCGTCAAAATCTTCCTCACTCATTTTCATAAGAAGACCGTCTCTTGTGATCCCGGCGTTGTTCACAAGGATATCGAGATGTCCGTACTCCTCGATGATCTGCTCGATCATCGTGCCGCACGCAGCAAAATTGGAAACGTCGCAGCCGCAGGCCACCGCTCGACTCTGTGCCGGATTGGATGCCGCCGCGTTGATCTCCGCCACAACCGCCTCGGCGCGCTCCTTCGAACCGTTATAATTCACAATGACAAAAGCGCCCTCCGCCGCCAGTTCCTTTGCAATCTCTTTTCCAATCCCACGACTGGCCCCCGTGACAAGCGCAACTTTATTCTCTAACGCCATCTTCTTTTCCTTTCTATGTTCAGGCAGAATGCTCGTGTTCCGCCACAAATTTCTCAAAATCGTCCATGTGGTCAATGTTGTATACTTTTACATCCCCGTTGATTTTCCGGAGAAAACCACTTAAGGTGCGCCCCGGTCCAATCTCTACAAATTCATCCACACCGTCTGCGATCATCCGCTCCACAGACTGCTGCCAGCGCACGGAGGAGGACACCTGCTGCTCTAACAGATTCTTCACAGCGCCGCCGTCCGTCACGTAATCCGCAGTCACATTCGCCACATATGGAATCACAAATTCCCGGATCGCCACGTGCGAGAGCTCCTCTCCCAACTTTTCGCCCGCCCCCGCAAGCATCTGGGAGTGGAACGGTCCGCTGACCTTGAGCGGAAGTACCCGCTTTGCACCTGCAGCCTTGCACGCTTCACCGGCGGCCGCCACCGCGCACGCCTCCCCGGTAATGACAATCTGTCCCGGGCAGTTATAATTTGCGATGGACACCATGCCCTGTGTCTGCGCGCAGACCTGCTCGATCACATCCCCGGCGAGCCCTAACACCGCAGCCATAGCGCCGCCCGACGGATGCGCCTCCTGCATATAGATCCCTCTTTTGCGCACCAGTGCGAACGCGTCTCTCCAGTCGAGAACGCCGGATGCCATCAGCGCGCCGTACTCTCCCAGACTCAAACCCGCTGTCACGTCCGGCGTATACCCTTTTTCCTGCAAAGCCTTTAAGATCGCCGCCTCTGCAGTCAACATACAAATCTGCGTGTATTCTGTAATATTGATCTTCTCATTTTCCTCAAAGCACAGCGCTGCCACATCGAGCTCCGCCGCCTCCGAAGCCAGTTCAAACACCGCCCGGCAAGCTGGAATCTGCTCATAAAATTCTTTTGCCATTCCGATGTACTGCGCGCCCTGTCCCGGAAATATGAATGCTGTTTTTCCCATTGATCAAATCCTCCCTATTTCCGCCCTAACAGGGCGTTCGCCTCCTGCATAAGCTCCGCGAGAATCTCCTCGCAGGCCTGCTGTTTTTTCACAAGTCCCGCGCTCTGCCCCGCCATCAGGCTTCCGTGTACCACGTCGCCCTCCACAACGGCCTTGCGCAGGGAGCCGAGGGTAAGATGCTCCAACTCTTCAAAGGATGCCCCCGCTTTCTCCATCTTTAAATACTCACGGCTCATTTGATTGCGCAAAACGCGAATCGGATGACCGGTACTCATACCGGTGATCTCAGAGTCGATATCCTTTGCTTTTATGATGCGTTCTTTATAATTCTCGTGGAC
>CAJLGN010000374.1 GCA_905206195.1 uncultured Roseburia sp. | reverse complement strand
TGTCTGTGAGGCGGGCGTCCGGCATCCTCTGGAGCCTTATATCCGGCAGAAGGGACCACCTCCCACATGACACGCGGGATGAGCAAGGCGAGACGCCAGCAGAATTCCAAAAATTGCACCTGAGCATCCAGACCTTCTCCACATGAAAAAGCCGCCGCGAAATGCAGAACTGCTTCAGCATTTCACGGCGGCTTTTTTTATTCTGCTACGCCACTGTCTCCTCAAACTGTGAATTGTACAGATTCGCGTAAAATCCATTCGCTGCGAGCAGTTCTTCGTGATTTCCCTGCTCCACGATGTCCCCGTCTTTCATGACGAGAATGATATCCGCATCCCGGATGGTGGAGAGCCTGTGGGCGATGACAAAGCTCGTGCGCCCGCGCATCAGATTATCCATCGCCTTTTGAATTGTGACCTCCGTGCGTGTATCCACCGATGAGGTCGCCTCGTCTAAGATCAAAATCTTATTGTCCGCGAGAATCGCACGCGCGATTGTGAGCAGCTGTTTTTGTCCCTGCGACACGTTGCTCGCGTCCTCGTTCAATTCCATCTGATACCCCCCCGGAAGCGTCTTGATAAAGTGGTCGGCATGCGCCGCTTTCGCAGCCGAGATGACCTCCTCGTCCGTCGCCTCCAGACGCCCGTATCTGATATTTTCCATGATCGTCCCCTTAAAGAGCCACGTCTCCTGGAGCACCATTCCAAATGCATCCCGCAGCTCCCTCCGGTTAAAGTCCCGCACATTATGACCATCAAGACAGATCGCGCCCTCGTTGACATCGTAGAAGCGCATCAGCAATTTTACCATCGTGGTCTTCCCCGCACCGGTGGGTCCCACAATCGCGATCTTTTGTCCGGGCTGCACCCTTGCACTGAAATCCTTGATGATAATCTGATCGGGATTGTATCCAAAATGCACATGATCAAAGCTGACTTCCCCCGTCACTGCGCGGACATCCGCCGGGTGCTCGACAACCTGATCTTCCTCCGCCTCATTCAAAAACTCAAACACGCGCTCCGAGGCCGCCGCCATCGACTGGACTTGGTTAATAACCTGCGCAATCTGCTGGATCGGCTGCGTAAAATTTCTCACGTACTGGATAAATGCTTGAATATCACCGATCGTGATGATTCCGCGGATGGCGAGAAGTCCGCCCGTGAGGGAGACTGCCGCGTAGCCTAAGTTCCCGACAAACATCATGATCGGGTGCATCATACCGGAGAGGAATTGTGACTTCCATGCAGATTCGTAGAGAATCCGATTCGTCTGATCAAATTCCTCCAGCGTATCCTTTTCCCGGTTAAACGCCTTGATGACGAGATGTCCGCCGTAAACCTCCTCCACCTGCCCGTTGATATGCCCCAAATACTCCTGCTGATCCTTGAAGTACCGCTGTGATCTCTTCACCACAAACGATACCAAAAATGCAGAAAAAGGAAGAATCACAAGCGCGATCAGCGTCATAATCGGCGAGATGCTGAGCATCATGATAAGGACACCGAGCAGTGTCGCCACCGATGTGATAATCGTCGTGATACTCTGATTGAGCCCCTGCCCCAGAGTGTCGATATCGTTTGTGATGCGGGAGAGCACCTCACCGTGTGTGCGGCTCTCAAAATATTGCATCGGCATACGGTTGATCTTCTCAGAGATTTCTTTGCGGAGGAGGTAACATACCTTCTGCGTCACGCCTGTCATAATCCATCCCTGCACGAAGGAGAACA
>CAJLGN010000373.1 GCA_905206195.1 uncultured Roseburia sp. | reverse complement strand
AGCGAGATCTTTCGCCCGGATATCCTCCACCAACCGGTCGATGTCCGGGTGTGCCGTCCTCCCGTTGATCTTCAAATTCTCGTAGACGAATTTTGTGGATACTCCAATCTGCGGCTTCGCAATTAAAACCGGACACTTCACCATCGGCGGAAGCGCCGTCAGCTTTTCCCCGATTCCCTCCGCCAACGCTGTCCCCCGCATGATACAGTAGGGCACGTCCGCGCCGAGCTTGACCGCCCGTTCCATCAGGCCCTCCCTGGAGAGACCCAGCCCAAAAATGCGGTTCATGCCGTACAGCACCGCCGCCGCATCCGTGCTCCCCCCCGCCATTCCGGCCGCGACTGGAATGTGCTTGTGCAGATTCACGTGAATGCCGTCCTTGATCTGATACTCATCCCCAAGCAGCCTGGCCGCTTTATAGACGAGATTATTCTCGTTTGTCGGCAAAAATGGCAGATTGGTGGAAATCGTGATACTTCCACTCTGGTTCCTGGCGATGTCGAGCCGGTCAAATAGATGGATTGTCTGCATGACCATCCGCACCTCATGGTAACCGTCCTCCCTCTTTCTCACGACGTCCAGCCCCAGATTGATCTTGGCCAGCGCCTTCACTGAAATTTCCTTCATCGCCACTCCCTCCTCCCCCGCTTCCACAGGAAAATGGATCCTTTATCTCTCATTATGTTTTTTCGATGTATTTTGTATACAAAATGGATATTACCATTTCTTTGAAAAAACGTCAATTCCATACGTCGTATTTTCTGCCAGCAAAATACTTTCTTTCGACTAAAGTATCCCTCTTTGCCTACCGATATATCTAGTAAAGAAAGGCTGGAATGGATGCCGCCTTAACAAACATATCAACAGATCCAACGGAATGGAGGAATGAGAAATGGCAATTAATTCAGTAAACAACACAACCACTGTACCTACGACCACTTACTCTGGGGCGAAAGCTGCGCCTGCAACCGCAAAACCCGCAGACACTGCCGACCAGAAAGTTGACACTGGTGTTGTATATGAGAAAAGCTCCGGCAAAGACAACACCGTCACCAAGAAAACCGACCACGCACTTGTCAATAAGTTAAAGGCGGATGCCGAGCAGCGCACCGCACAGCTTCGCAGCCTCGTCGAGAAGATGATGACCAAGCAGGGCACTGCGATCGGCAATGCCGATTCTATGTGGCGTTTCCTCGCAAAGGGTGATTTCACTGTGGACGCCGCGACGCAGGCACAGGCGCAGAAAGACATTGCAGAGGACGGCTATTGGGGCGTTGAGCAGACCTCAGACCGCATTCTCGATTTTGCAAAGGCTTTATCCGGCAACGATCCAAAGAAGGCCGATATGTTGCTTGACGCATTCAAAAAGGGATTTCAGGAGGCGACGAAGACCTGGGGCGACAAGCTCCCGGATATCTCACAGCGCACCTACGATGCGGTAATTGAGAAGTTCGAGAACTGGAAAAAGGGATCTCAGGTGGCCGATTCCGCACAGACAGAAGCATAAATAAACCACAGGAAACGGGGGCTGTATTATGACCAGCCCCCGTTTTTATCTGCCTTCATTTCTTATGTCCTATTTTTCTGCCAAAATCTTATCGATGCTCGCCAGCTTGACACACACGACAAAGATTTCTGTGGCCACGGTAAGATCCTCCAGGCTTGGGTAGGATGGCGATATGCGGATCACCGAATCTTTGGGATCTTTCCCGTACGGGAACGGCG
>CAJLGN010000372.1 GCA_905206195.1 uncultured Roseburia sp. | reverse complement strand
GGCTTCTGCGGGGTATGAATTTTTATTCGCGCCGGACTGGAGATACCTCCTGAACGTTGACACGTGGGTGATGGCGATGGGGCAGGCGTTCTTTTCCCTGTCCATCACAGGTTCCGGGATGATTGTTTATGGGACGTATCTGAGCAAATCGGAGGATATCACAAAAGCGTCAGTGCAGACCGCGTTTTTCGATACGCTGGCGGCGCTGCTGGCGGCGCTCGCCATCATGCCAGCCGTGTTCGCATTTGAAATTCAGCCGAATGCGGGGCCGCCACTGATGTTTATCACACTGCCGCATGTGTTCGCGCAGATGCCGATGGGGCGTCTGTTCGCGACAATGTTCTTTTTGTCGGTTGCATTTGCGGGGATTACAAGCCTGATCAATATGTTTGAGGCGGTCAGCGAATCCTGGCAGACCAGATTTCATCTGCCGCGGAGAGCGGCTGTGGCGCTGTGCAGCGGCAGCGCCCTTCTGGTCGGAATTTTTTTGGAGAGTGAACCGCTCGTCGGTTCCTGGATGGATTTTATCACAATCATCATCGTGCCGTTTGGAGCGGTGCTCGGCGCAGTGTCGATCTATTACATTTTGGGTTATGATGAGATTAAGGAGGAACTGGAGGCCGGCAGAGAAAAACCGCTGGGAAAATTTTTCCGGCCGCTGGCGAAATATGTCTATGTGCCGCTCGCCGTGGTTGTGTTTATCCTTGGGATTTTCTACGGAGGCATCGGCTGATGAAAACAGGAGGAATCATGGATTTATTTGAACAATTGAGAAATTATCGACCATACAATGAACAGGAGGCTGCAGATCTGAAAGTAATAAAAATGCTTCTTGCCTCACAATCGGATATTTTTACGAGAGAGAATCTCGTGGCGCACATGAGCGCGTCCTCCTGGCTTTTAAACCGCGCCCACGACAAGGTATTGATGATCTACCACAACATTTACGATTCCTGGGCGTGGACGGGAGGTCACGCGGACGGGGAGCGCGATCTGCTCGCAGTGGCGGTGCGGGAAGCGCAGGAGGAGACGGGCGTCACAGATATTCACCCTGTGAGCAGCGACATCTTTTCCGTCGAGGTGCTGACTGTGGACGGTCATGAAAAACGGGGAGCTTACGTCCCATCGCACCTGCATCTGAACGTGACCTACCTTCTGGAGGCGGATGAGGAGGAAGTGCTGCGGATCAAGCCGGATGAGAACAGCGGTGTGAGATGGTTTCTACTCGAGGAAGCTCTAAAAGCGTGCAGCGAGCCGTGGATGAGGGAGCGGATTTATACAAAATTAAATGCAAAGCTGCGGGAGTGTGAGATATATGAAAACGAGACGACATGAGATTTCTGACCGGACCATCGAACACGTTGAAATCCTTGCAAAACTGCAATAGGCGAAAATATCCTGTCCGGTACACTGACCGGTGAACAGACACTGGATGCCAAAGAATACATTCTGAACGGAACGGTTATCATCGCCGACGGCGGTCGCCTGAATATCCCTGCCGGAACTACCATCAAGGCGCGTGAAGGTTTCAGCAGTTACCTGCTGGTAGCGCAGGGAGGTAAACTCTATGCCGATGGTACGGCCGATAAACCAATCGTCTTTACGGCAAATACCACCAGCCCGGTATCTGGATATTGGGGTGGCGTGATCATCAATGGTAAAGCACCTATTTCCGGTTCAAAGACCGACAAGAGCGATACGGCACTGACGGAAATCAACAATGACGATAA
>CAJLGN010000371.1 GCA_905206195.1 uncultured Roseburia sp. | reverse complement strand
TTGCGAATCTTGATCATCAATGGCTTTTTAATTGCTCGGGCAGTCTTCTCAATAATCTCCCCTGCCAGAAGCGGGTTCTTCATAAGCGCCGAGCCATCCCCGTTATTGACGATCTTTGGCACGGGACACCCCATGTTGATGTCCAGAATATCAAACGGGCGGTCCTCGATGCGCCTCGCGATCTCGCTCATGATATCCGGGTCAGAACCAAACAGCTGGAGCGACACTGGATTTTCTCTGGGATCTATGCGCAGCAGCTCCTCGGTGTTCTTGTTTTTATAGAGAATCGCCTTTGCGCTCACCATCTCCATACACAAAAGTCCCGCTCCCTGCTCCTTGCAGAGCAAGCGAAATGGCAGGTCCGTCACGCCTGCCATCGGTGCCAATATCAAATTATTTTCTAACTGTACATTCCCAATTTTTAATTTTCTTAATCCTTCCATTTCTCCCCGCGCAGCCAAAACCACTCTCTACTTTCTACTCTGCTAAAAATCGCTCCCTGCACACCGAATCCTTCCAGACTTGCGATTTTGCTTTTTATAAATCAAATTCATACCCTTCAAGGTAAGGTTCGGATCGTAGACATCGATCATGTCTGTCTCACTGGCAATGATTCTTCCAAGCCCCCCGGTCGCCACTACTTTTACCTCACCCATATGCGCCTCCTCAATCATATGGCGAACGATGTACTCCGTCTGCCCGATCTGCCCGTAGACCAGTCCCGCCTGCATGGAGGAGATTGTCTCCTTTGCGAGAATACTCGCCGGCTTGCGGATCTCAATCTCAGGCAGCTTCGCCGCATCCTCCCACAGCGCTTTCGCCGAAATACCAATGCCCGGAGCCGTGACGCCGGAGACAAACGCCCCGTCCTTGTCCACCAGATCGTAGGTGGTCGCCGTACCAAAATCAAGCACCAGCACCGGTCCGCCATAAAGCTCATACGCGGCTGCTGCATCCACAATACGGTCAGCTCCAATCTGCCTCGGGTTCTCTGTGACGATACGAATGCCTGTCTTGATTCCCGGCTCGACGATAATGGGGTTTATCCCAAAATCCTTTATGATGGCACTGTGCAGAGCATGCATGACATTCGGAACAACCGATGCAATGATCGCATCCATGATATCCTCCCTGTGAATCCCGTTTTGTTCCAACAGATTCACCAGCACCATCCCGTACTCATCGGAAGTGCGCGGCATTTTTGTAGTGATACGAAAGGTTGCCAGCACCTCGTCCTCCTGAAATACTCCCACTGTGATATTTGTGTTTCCAACGTCGATTGTTATAATCATAATAGGTACCGTCCTTTTCTTTGCCATCGATGTGCCGTGTGTAGCACCGCGCGATATGTGACCCTTACAGTCCGACATAGAGAACCTTGTAATACATCTCAAGCGCTTCTAACAGCTCCTGCTTTGTCCGCCGAAGCTCCTTGATTTTGAGCCCACATCCAATCTCATCGTAGAGCAGATCGCCCGCATCCACAGAGGTGCGAAACTCTAGATTTCCAGCCCCGTCAAATACCAGCTGAAAAATCCCGCCGATATCCTCCGTAAAAAGGACGCACATAATCTTAAGCTCGTCCTTCACCTGACCTGGAAGCCCCTTAAAATCCTCGTTCAGATAAAACTTTCTATTGTATGCGCTCGCGCCGCAGAGCACTACTTCTTGCCTATATGCCATAGCTAGGATCGTAGCTGTTTATTCTGTATTGTGTATAGCTATGATTAC
>CAJLGN010000370.1 GCA_905206195.1 uncultured Roseburia sp. | reverse complement strand
GGTGTCATGACGACCCCTGCTTTCTTCGCCCGATCCACAACACTCTTCGCGCAGCCCTCGAGCGTCTCGTAGGTGATGAAATAGCCGCCCTTTGGATTATACCAGCTCCCGACATTGAGCCCTTGAAGCTCCGCCTCAAAGGTGTCCAAGATCATCTCAAACTTCGGGCGCATGCTCGCCGCATGCTTTCTCATCTGCTCCGTGATGCCGTGGACGTCCTTAAAAAATCGGACATGGCGCAACTGGTTTACCTTGTCGTGACCGATCGTCTGGATCTTCAGCTGCTTTTTAATATCCTCGAGATTGTTCGCGGAAGTGGCGATGGCCGCCACACCAGAGCCCGGGAAGCTGATCTTGCTGGTGGAGCAAAACTTGTAAACCATATCCGGGCTTCCGGCTCTCTTACACTCCCCCAAAATCTCGATCAGATGATCCTGATCCATGTCGTAGAGATGATGCACGCAATATGCGTTATCCCAGTAGATGCGAAAATCCTTCGCCGCCGGCTTCAATCTCGCAAAACGGCGCACCGTCTCGTCCGAGTAGGTGATGCCCTGCGGGTTAGAATATTTCGGCACACACCAGATTCCCTTAATCGCCTCATCCCTGCTGACCAGCTCCTCCACGATGTCCATATCCGGCCCGGTGGAGAGCATTGGCACATGGATCATCTCGATGCCAAAATACTCGGTGATTGAAAAATGCCTGTCATACCCTGGAACCGGACACAAGAATTTGACCTTATCCAGCTTACACCAAGGCGTATTGCCCATCACACCGTGTGTCATGGAGCGGGAGATCGTATCATACATAATGTTCAGACTTGAGTTCCCATAAATAATGATATTGTCCGGATTGCACTCAATCATATCCCCGAGCAGAACCTTCGCCTCATGGATCCCGTCCATCACACCGTAATTCCGGCAGTCCGTCCCATCCTCGCACGCCAGATCGCTGTAGGAGGACAGGACATCCATCATCCCCATGGACAGATCCAGCTGCTCCTGGGATGGCTTTCCCCTTGACATATCAAGTTTTAGGCCCCGGTGTTGAAATCTTCTGTATTCCGCCTCCAGCCCCTCCTTTTCCTTCAGTAACTCTTCTCTGGTCATCTCTTGATAAGATTGCATCGTTCCTTCCTCCTCTTTTTATGCTGGCTACATCTATATGTATCAAGGCAGCTCCTGTTTGCAGGGGAGCTGCTCTTATTTATCTTTCTCCGGCTATTCCTCATACCTATCGCGAATCATGCGAAAATATTCCCGAATGTTTTTTTCATATCCATTCTCGGAGGGATGGTAGAATCTGCACTCTGTCAACCCGTCTGGCAGATACTGCTGCTCGACATAGTGGTTGGGGTAGTCGTGCGCATATTTGTATCCCTCGCCGTGCCCCAGCTTGTGCGAGGACTTATAGTGCGCGTCCTGCAAATGCACGGGAACTGGCGCTGTCATCGTATGCTTCACCGTCTCCATCGCATCGCTTATTGCGCAGACCGCCGAGTTGCTCTTTGGCGCGCTCGCCACATAAGTCACCGCCTGCGCCAAAATAATCTGCGCTTCCGGCATCCCGATGCGCTCCGCCGCCTGTGCAGCCGAGGTCGCGACCACAAGCGCCATCGGATCGGCGTTGCCGACGTCCTCCGCCGCGCAGATCATAATCCTCCTGGCGATGAACTTGATTTCCTCCCCCGCGTAGAGCATCCGCGCAAGGTAATAGACTGCCGCGTCCGGGTCTGAGTCCCGCATACTCTTTATAAAAGCAG
>CAJLGN010000369.1 GCA_905206195.1 uncultured Roseburia sp. | reverse complement strand
GCAATGTCCTTATTTCCGTTTAGTGCCACGCCGTACGGATAAATATCACACAACATATACAGTGTCTCGCCGTCTGTTGCCAGTTCCGGGTCAATAAACGTGGTCGAGGCAACTCCATTATATTGATTGCCATTATCACCTAGATAATTTGCAAACGTATAGCTCCAATTTGCGCCGTAATCTGTGGAGCGGGACACAATCGTGTCGAGCCCGCCTCCGTCGTAGGTCGTGTTCCAGCGCGCGTCCGCCGCCGCCACAAGCGTGCCGTCCTCGAGTGTTACCAGCGCCGGAATGCGAAAGCTTGCACTTCCTCCTGTCCCCTTTCGAAAAGGATTTCCCTCCGTCGTCCCGTCCGCGGGGCGAGCGCCTGTTGCAGTCGAAAGACCAAGCGGGCTTTCCAGCGCACGGCCCTCCCCATGCGCAAGCAGCATTGTCCCCCCATCCACTCCAGCTTCCTCCGCGTAAATTGACGTCTGTGCCTGCGATACAAAAAGCGATGTCCCCATCACCATGGCCACCGCCCTTCTCTTCCATCTTTTGTTTGATTTCTTCATCTTTTCCCCCTTAGATTCATGTCATATGATAGCCGTTGCCTATTATAACACGGCCTCTCGCGATCAAACACAAAAAAATAGATGCCATAGACATTTTCATCAATAGCACCTATTTTATCAACCTGTTTTTATGCAGTATACACAATAGCGGCGATTGCCGTCAAACCTTTATACTATCTCAGACTGCTTTTTCAGATTTCTGTGGAGAAGCGTATGTTCTTTTCCGCAGAGCAATCCCTCATAGAGCTGGCGCACCGATGGGTTCTCATCCGAAAAGCGAATGTTCGACGCTGCGTCCACCTGGTAGATGCCCTCCGTGCGCCCCCTTCTCGTCCGTGGCCCCGCCTGTGCAGGCTGCCCGCCGCCCATGATGCATCCTCTGCGGCACGCCATCACCTCGACGAAATCATATTGACGCTCACCGCGCTTTATGTCATCCAAAAGCCTCCCAGCGTTGGCGAGTCCGTGTACGACTGCAACCCGCACCTCACGGTCGCCAGCCACAACGGTCGTCTCCTTGATCCCCTCCTCACCGCGCACACCTGTAAAGCTGATCGTATGTAACGCCTTGTAGCTCTTCTCCTCCGAGAGTCTCCTCAGCACCGCCTCCGTCACGCCGCCGGTCACACCAAAAATAGCTCCAGCGCCGGACGCAATTGAAAACGGCATATCCGCCGCCTCCCCGCTGAGCTTCTCAAACTGGATGCCGACCTGCTTAATCATGCGGATGATCTCGACCGTGGTCAGCACATAATCGGTATCCTGCCGCCCTTCCGTGAAGTTGTCCTCGCGCAGAATCTCCCCCTTCTTCGCAGTACAGGGCATGATTGAGACCACGACCGTCCGCTTTTTCTCCGCCACATCGCGCGCTCCAAAGTATTCTTTGATCACCGCGGAAAACATTCCTTGCGGGGAGCGGCAAGTGGAGATATTTTCTGCAAACTCTGGGTATTTACTCTCGCAGAATCTGACCCACCCCGGACAGCAGGAGGTGAACAGCGGAAGCTTCTCCCCCTTCTCGAGCCGCTCTAAAAACTCTGCGGCCTCCTCCATCACGGTCAGATCCGCCGAAAAATTCGTGTCGTAGACCTCGTCGAAGCCCATAATGCGCAGCGCCTCGACAAGCCTGCCAAAAGAATTTTCGCCCTTTGGTATCCCAAAGTGATCGCCGACCGCAAGCCGCACCGACGGCGCAACCTGCGCCACGACACGCACCTCCTCATCCTCGATGGCACTCCACACTT
>CAJLGN010000368.1 GCA_905206195.1 uncultured Roseburia sp. | reverse complement strand
GGCGATGTGGACACGGAGAGCTACCGCTACGCCGAGCTTGCCAACGAGATCAATATTCACACTGGCGGAATAGGAAGTTCCATCGGTATCTATCCGAAAGTACGCCAGACGGGAAATGTGGGAGTATTTGATTCGAGCGGCGTGGAGAATGAGATGGAGGTCACCTACGAGATTCGGACGAAGGTGCTGGCAGAAAAGCTGCCGGATGCCATGCGGTTGATCCGGGAGATCATCTGCACCTCGAAGATTTCGGACGAGAAACGTCTGTATGAGATTTTGGCGCAGGCAAAGTCCAGACTTCAGGTGGGTTTAAGCGCCGCTGGACACTCGGTGGCAGCGACACGGGCGATGTCCTATTTTTCGAGAGCGGCCAGCTATCAGGATGCCACGGGCGGCATCGCATGTTATCGTGTGATTGCGGATTATGAGGCACATTTCGAGGAGAAGAAGAGCGAACTCATCGCGAAGTTGCAAGCGCTGGTGTGCAGGATTTTTGCTGCGGATCGCATGATGGTCGGCATCACCTGTGAGCAGCAGCATTTTGTGGCGGTGAAAGAGCAGGTTGCCGGCTTAAAGGAGAAG
Source organism: uncultured Roseburia sp. (assembly GCA_905206195.1). Lineage (GTDB taxonomy): Bacteria > Bacillota > Clostridia > Lachnospirales > Lachnospiraceae > Roseburia. The sequence continues at coordinate 1,217 of CAJLGN010000368.1, read as the reverse complement.
CTTCCCGCATCGTGTGGCGCAGAGGGGAAGCGCGCGCTTCCCGCGTGGGCACCGGACTTGAAAAATGAGGGCTTTATGGATGCGTCCCAGGTGCAGTATGTGGCGCGCGCCGGAAATTATGCGAGCCACGGGTATAGCTATCATGGAGCGCTCAAGATCTTAAAGGTGATCATGGAGTACGACTATCTTTGGAGCAATATCCGAGTGAAGGGCGGGGCGTACGGCTGCATGAATAACTATATGCGCAACGGTGACACATATTTTGTATCCTACCGCGACCCGAACTTATCGGCGACCAATGACATCTACCGGCAGATTCCGGTGTATATCGAGAACTTTACAGCGGATGAGCGGGATATGACAAGGTATATTATCGGGACGGTCAGCGATATGGACACACCCCTCAATCCGAGTGCGAAAGGAGCGCGGTCCATGACGGCATATCTGCAGGGGTTGACCAGCGAGGATATCCAGAGAGAGCGGGATCAGGTGCTTGGAGCCAGTCAGGAGGACATTCGGGCACTTCGGGAGATGATTGCCTCGGTGCTCTCAGACGGGGCATTCTGTGCCATTGGCAACGAGGAGAATCTGACCCGGGAAAAGGAATTGTTCCACAGTCTGGAGAGTCTCTGTTAATGGCAAAACGCTATGGAAACGAGGATGATATATGCAGGAAAATTTTAAATCGGGCTTTGTGACAATTATCGGGCGGCCCAATGTCGGTAAGTCCACGCTGATGAACCATCTGATCGGACAAAAGATCGCCATCACGTCCAACAAGCCGCAGACGACGAGAAATCGGATTCAGACGGTGTACACGGACAGTGCGCGCGGCCAGATCATTTTTTTGGACACACCGGGCATCCATCAGGCGAAGAACAAGCTGGGGGAATATATGGTAAACGCAGCGGAGAGCACGCTCTCTGAGGTGGATGTGATTCTCTGGCTGGTGGAGCCGTCTAATTTTATCGGTGCGGGGGAGCAGCACATCATAAAGCAGCTGGGGCGCACGAAGACACCGGTGATTTTGATCATAAACAAGGTGGATACCGTGGAGCGCGACAGGATTCTGGAATTTATCGATACCTACCGCAGGGTCTATGACTTTGCGGAGATCGTCCCGGCGTCGGCGCTGCGCGGCCAGAATCTGGACACCGGAGTGGCTGTGATTTTTAAATATCTGCCGGGCGGGCCGATGTTCTATGACGAGGACACAG
>CAJLGN010000367.1 GCA_905206195.1 uncultured Roseburia sp. | reverse complement strand
AGGGCACTTTTGCATGGAGTTAAATATAATCACCCCAACTGTTCCGGGTGCTGAAGCGCGCAGTCGGAAGTGGCAGCGCCCCATGAATACGGGGTGTAAAAATTGGAAATGATCACTTGAAAAGCGAGTTGTGACGGAAGCGCGGATATGTTATACTTTGCGTACAAGCTTGCATTTGATGGGAGGGCTGTCTGTGACAAAGAAAATAACCGCCGCCATCGCGGCGTGCATCGCAGTCATGTTTGGCCTGCCGTTTCTCGCGGTACAATTTGCGCCGGCGCAAGCAGCGATGGCGGTCTGCATCCTTTTATTTTACGCGGTGAACCCGACGTTCGTGATTGGAGTGGGCATCTATGCGGGGCGTGATGTGAGAAATATGTGGGGGATTCCATTTGCGGCATCGCTTATGTTCCTGCTGTCGGCATGGAGTTTATTTGACATGAGAGAGATGGTATTCGCTGTATATGCAGGGATATATCTGCTGTTTGGAGTTTTTGCGATGGGGGCTACAGCATTTTTCCTTGGGAGATATTCTGCAAAAAAGGAGCGCACAAAATGAAGTTGAAAAATATCCTGTTTGTGGTGAGTGACATCGAGCGCTCCAAGGCTTTCTACCGGGGACTTTTCGGGCTTCGCGCAGTCGCGGATTTCGGGGAGAATGTTATCTTGACGGAGGGGCTGGTGCTCCAGGAACAAAAGCTCTGGGAACAAGTGATTGGGGATGAGGTCACAATAGGTGGAAGGGATGCGGAGCTGTATTTTGAGGAAAATGACATGGATGCATTTTTGAAAAGGCTGGAGGAGAGCTCTTTTGAAATTCAGTATGTGAACCGACTGACGCAGCGCGACTGGGGACAGCGGGTGGTGCGCGTCTGTGATCCGGACGGGCACATCATCGAGGTCGGGGAGACGATGGAATATGTCGCGCGGCGTTTTCTGGATGCAGGGATGACGGCGGAGGAGACAGCGGAAAAGGCGAAGCTGCCAGTTGCGGTGATCGAGGAGATGTGCAGAAGATAAAAAAGCGCCGCGTTTGCGCGCCCGTTGCCTAAATAAAAAGAAGGATCTGCAGGGCAATTGTGCGGCAGACCCTTCTTAAGATTTTATAGGTAGACATCGACATTGCTTCCGAGATGCGGTGTGACGGAAGATTCCAATGCCTGCATCAGCTGGAGATTCATCGTCTCCGTCATCTCCATCGTCTTATCCAGCATAGAAATGCCGACAGCGTAGGCGAGGCTTCCTGTGCTGACTGAAGAACTGGCATCGTAGCTCTTGAGAGTGCCCAACGCGGCATCAACACTTGTGAGATCCATAATCATCCCTCCCTTTTCAAAAGATTCTTTGTGTGGTTTTATTATGCCACAAATGGAAGGAAAAGGCAATGAGAGAATGGCCCTTTATGTGGCAAAAATACGATCCTGTCATAGGATAGGAAATAACAGAAGTACAGCGGAGGATAACATATGGAATTGACAGTTGGATTATTGATTCCTTTTATTGGAACCACATTTGGTGCGGCGTGTGTGTTCTTTTTGCGGGATGAGCCGCACCGACTGGTACAGAAGGGCTTGCTTGGATTTGCCTCGGGTGTCATGGTGGCGGCCTCGGTGTGGTCTCTCCTGATTCCGGCGATCGACATGGCGGAGCCTGAGATGGGAAGGCTTTCCTTTGTGCCGGCTGCGGTCGGATTTACGGCAGGTATTTTTTTTCTGCTTGGAATGGACAGATTGATTCCGCATCTGCATCTGAATGGGGATGCGCCGGAAGGTCCTAAGAGCAGTCTGAAAAAGACGACGATGCTGGTGCTTGCCGTGACGCTGCACAACATCCCGGAGG
>CAJLGN010000366.1 GCA_905206195.1 uncultured Roseburia sp. | reverse complement strand
ACACCCGGCTTACGGTAGACAATCAACGGCTTTTCCACGGTGAGTCGCGGTCTGCCTCCCCGAAGCCCCTCGAGGAGCACCATGTTTGGCTCCTTGTCTACAAACGGGTGGACAAGCTTCATCCGCTTCGGCTCGATCCTGTAAACCACCATTTTAGAGAAAATCTCCGCCAGCCGAAACGGCCGGTGTACCATATAAAATCTTCCACCGGGCCGAAGTAGTTTTGCGCTCTCCCTCAAAATATCATCCAGATCACAGAGTACCTCATGTCTCGCGATCGCTTTTGCGTCCGACGCCGAACTTTGCCCGTGATCTCCGATCATGTAGGGAGGGTTTGTCGTGATAATATCAAAAGAACCCGCCCCAAACCGTTTTGAAGCATCTTTGATATCCCCAGTCACAATGTTTATCTTTTCTTCTAAATGATTGTACAGTACACTTCGCCGCGCCATGTCCGCGCTCTCTGCTTGAATCTCTAAGGCGGTGAAATCCTCCGCCTCTGTCTTCGCCTCCATGAGGATGGGAATGATACCGGTTCCCGTCCCAAGATCCAACACTCGATCCCCCCTCTTTGCCCTGGCAAACCCTGATAAGAGCACGGCGTCCATCCCGAAGCAGAACCTTCCTGGATTCTGGATAATAAAATAGCCGTTGCGGTGAAGCTCGTCCAAACGCTCATTTTCGTGCACAAGATTATTTTGCGTCGTCAATCTTGGATTTTCCCCCTCTGTCCTCCAAAGCAGCCAGTTCCTTTAGCTCCTTTGGGGATAGTTTCACATTTTCTTTTCTTCGCTTCGGCTTAAACTTCAACTGCTCCACCTTATAGTCGCGCAGCTCCTTCTCGTCGTCGGTCTCCACGAGCACCTTCACCATCTGGCGAAGTACGCTGACGGAGGAAACTTCCCCCCGGAACCCGTCGTCCGTGGTCACATGATCCCCGATATTGGGGAGTCGGCTGTTTAGATATTCGTACGTCTCCTCCTCGTTCTTCAGGCAGCACATCAACCTGCCGCACACACCCGATATCTTGGTCGGGTTTAAAGACAGATTCTGCTCCTTGGCCATTTTGATTGATACCGGAACAAACTCGGAGAGATAGGAATTGCAGCAGAGCGGTCTGCCGCAGATGCCAATGCCCCCCATAATCTTCGTCTCATCCCGAACGCCGATCTGGCGCAGCTCGATTCGAGTGCGGAACACCGACGCCAAATCCTTTACCAACTCGCGGAAGTCAATTCTTCCATCCGCGGTGAAATAGAACAGAAGCTTATTATTGTCAAACGTATACTCTGCCTCCACCAGCTTCATATCCAGCTTGTGCTTTGCAATCTTTTCAAGACAGATCTTAAATGCCTCTTTCTCTCGCTCTGCATTGCGTTCCGCGGTCTTTTCGTCCGCCTCCGTCGCGATCCGAATCACCGGCTTTAACGGTTGGATCACTTTCTCCTTGGACATCTCCTTTGGATCTGTCATGACAGTCCCCATCTCCACACCGCGGGCGGTCTCCACGATGACGTGCATCCCCGCTTTCAATTGAAAGTTCCCGGGATCAAAAAAATATATTTTTCCTGCGTTCCGAAAACGGACTCCTACCACACTTGCCATATCAATTCTCCTTTATTGTCAGCAGCAAAAGCTCGATGACGAGATCGAAATTCACATTTGCATTCAGACGCAGCTGTGCTTTCTGAAGCGCTGAGAGTATCGTCTCGATACCATTGTAGGAGCTTTTCTCCGCCTGCCTTTTTATATCGTAAACCCCATCCTTGAAAATCAGACCGTTGACATCCTTCGTCGCCTTAAAAAGAAGGACATCCTGTCATGTAGGACACCATGGGTGAACCGGGATG
>CAJLGN010000365.1 GCA_905206195.1 uncultured Roseburia sp. | reverse complement strand
ATGGAGGAGGCTGTGCAGGTGCTGCGGCTTTGACGGGCGCAGAAACGGTGGAGGGTGTACTGGAATAGGGGGATTCATGGAGAAGTACGGAGAGGAACTGATAAAAATAGACGGGGAGAAAATGCTTGGGACGAGCCGTGTGAATTTAAGCCGTGAGATTGTGGAGGCGGCAAAGTACCGTGGTATGGAGGTGGATGCGAGAGGCGCGCGATCGGATGTGGATTACAGGAGGCAGATGGGAGCGATGCTCACCGGGTGCAGCCTGTCTGATGCGGACAATGAGGAGTTGATGCCGTCCGCGCTGATGGAGGCGTACTGGCAGGGGATTGACACGGTGTCCAAGACTTTTTGGGGAACTCTGCGCGACACCGGGGAGATTATCTGGGTACAGGTGGATGTGCGGGTTATGGCGCATCGGGATACCGGAGATTTGATCGCATTTTTTAATAATCGGGATGTGACGAGAGAAAAGAATCTGAATCGTATGATGGAGTTGATCATCGATCTGGATTACGACTATGTTCAGTATATTTCTTCAAGAACGGGTTACTACGAGATTATCGCCAAGGGCAGGGATTCTGTCGGGCCTAAACGCAAGGGAGACAACTATGACAGAGATATCGACACGTATCTGAGAAGAATGGCGGTGAGCAGGCACCTGGAGGAGGATATTGCAGCTATGCAGCTTCCGACAGTCTTAAGAGAACTGGAAAAAGAGGCTCTGTATATCCGGGAGGTGGATATGAGGGAGAAGGACGGCTCTGTGCGCAGGAAAATATTGCGCTATGCGTATATGGACCGAGAAATGGGAACGATTGTCAAGAGTTGTACGGACATTGAGGACATTGTGAGGGAGGGGAAGAAAAAACAGGAGCAGCTTGAGCGGGCGCTGGAGGAGGCGGAGCGGGCAAACGGTGCAAAGAGTGAATTTCTGGCCAATATGAGCCACGATATCCGCACGCCGATGAACGCGATTCTCGGCATGACGTCCATTGCAAAGGAGGAGTGCAAAGACGAAAAAATTCGGGAATATCTGGAGAAAATCGAGGGGTCAAGTGAATTTCTTCTGGGGCTGATCAACGATATCTTGGACATCTCTAAGGTTGAGAGCGGGAACTTAAGGCTTAAACCCAGACAAGTGTGGCGGGAGGAGTTTGAGCGGGGGATCGATACGAGTATACGGCCTTTGATGGAGAAAAAGCGCATCGATTTCCGCTATGACATGCGCTGTGATATTTCCTGGGTGTATGTGGATCCCGTTCGGCTGAATCAAATTTTGTTCAATGTCCTGTCAAATGCTGTCAAATATACGCCGGCTGGTGGGATCGTGGTGTTCTCCGCCGAGTGCAGGGGCGGGGATGGGCAGATGGAGTGGGTGCGCTTTATCGTGCAGGACACCGGTATCGGGATAAGTCGGGAGTTTATGGAGCGCGCGTTTGAGCCGTTTACGCAGGAACAGGGGCATGACCTCACACAGCAGTGGCAGGGGACGGGACTCGGTCTCTCGATTGTCAAAAAGCTGGTTGATATTATGGGAGGACAGGTGCGGATCGATAGCGAGCGGGGAAAGGGGACGAGGGTGCAGATCGATTTGCCGCTGGCGATCGAGTACCAGGAGCAAATCAGCTGGGAGAGCGTGCAGAAAAAGAGTCTGCGGGGGCTGAGGGGACGAAGGGCGCTCCTGGTGGAGGATAATGAGATCAATATTTATGTAGCGCAGATCATTCTGGAAAAAGCAGGTTGTATTGTGACGGTTGCAAGGAATGGAGAAGAGGCCGTGAAGCTTTTTCAGAAATCAGAGATTTATCAGTTTGATGCGATTCTGATGGATGTGCGGATGCCGATTATGAATGGACTGGATGCAACCAGAGCGATCCGAAGAATG
>CAJLGN010000364.1 GCA_905206195.1 uncultured Roseburia sp. | reverse complement strand
CCCATAACCCCGGGCTGTTCCAACCCGAGCGATGTTGAGGCTGCAATCGAGCTTGGTCTTGACGTTGTAAAATTCTTCCCCGCGGAGGCTGCGGGGGGACTGAACATGATCAAATCCATGTCTGCGCCCTACACCAAGATGAAATTCATGCCGACGGGCGGAATCAACGCGAAGAACTTAACAAGCTACCTTGACTTCAAAAAGATCATCGCCTGCGGCGGTTCCTGGATGGTAAACAAGGACATGATTGAGGCAAAGGACTGGAATGGCATCGCCTCCCTAACCAGAGAGGCGGTCGCCACCATGCTCGGCTTTCAGCTGATGCACGTCGGCGTCAACAATGACTCCGAGGACATTGCTTCTTCCGAGTCCGCAAAATTTGCATCCCTGTTCGGCGCGGACGTCAAGGTGGGCAACAGCTCCATGTTCGTGGGCTCCTTGATCGAGATGATGAAAACCCCAGGGCGCGGTAAAAACGGTCATATCTGTGTGCAGACCAATTACCTCGACCGCGCGATGTACCACCTCGGCAAACGCGGTTTTATATTTGACGAAGCTTCGTTTCAGTACAATGCTAAGGGCGACGTGATCTTCGCTTACTTAAAAGATGAAATTGCCGGCTTCGCGGTACATTTCAATCAGAAATAGCCTGGGGCTTGGCTGGGGACTGTCAGAAATGGCAGTCCTCTTTCAAACCGGCCGTATATGTCTTTAGAAAAGATTAAGAATCTGTTTGGAAACTATTTATTTGCCCTCTCTGCCATCCCTTGCGAGAACTGATAATTTTTGATATAATATACAAAATGAAGACTGTTAAAAAATAGAAAACTGTTAATGGGAGGGAAAATCATGGTAATAAATTGGGAGGATCGCTATCTTTTAGGAATAGAGCGTTTGGACAAGCAACACAAAAAACTGTTTACCGTAGCACGCAGAATCCTCAACATTCTCGCGGACGACAGCAATAACCGGTCACAAAAGCAACAGTTTGCCTGCCAGGAGGGCCTAAAGTATCTGAAAATTTTTCTTCAGGAGCATTTCGCGGATGAGGAAGCTTACATGCGCTCGGTTGACTACAAATACTACGGGGCGCACAAGCGATTGCACGATAAGATGAAGGACGATCTGCTCCCAAGCATTGAAAAAGAGCTGGAGGAAACATCCTATTCCAAGGAGTCCATCCAAAAATTTATCGGTGTATTCCTCGCGGAGCTGATCTCCCACGTCTCCACCGACGATCTGGCCATCGTGGGCAGAGGACCCATGCACGCGCCTCCCGCCAAAATTGACCGAAACCTCAACTCGTTCGCCAATATCGTATCCGACATTCTCACCGCGACCTTCGGGGATACCTTCTCCGCAATGCTTGTGGACACAAACTATGCCGGAGGACAGGTAAAACAAGGAATTTACTACGAATACGTGTACCATTATGTCACAGGAGAGCACATGGCAACCTTTCTCGTGGGGATCGAGGAGACGCTGCTGTTCCACACTTGCGCCATGATTCTGGGCGACGAGTCGAAGCAGATGAACGTTTTGCTTTACTCTCTGGTGGCAGAGCTCTCCAACATATTTTTCCAGCGTCTCGTCGGCAAGTTCATCCCGGCGACCTACGAATATAAGCTGGAATGCAGCAATTTTATTCCCCACGAACAGATTTTGGAACAGCTTGCCCGCAAAATACCGGATATCTCCACACTGTTTGAGACTGATTATGGAAAATTCGCAATCTGCGCCTATCTGTCATCCTAAACATACCGATGAGCGGCATACATACAAAAAGCGCCGGAGGACTCCGCCTCCGGCGCTTTTTTATATTCAGAATTCGCGTTGTAATTGCCGTGTTTTTTCTTCAATGCTTCCACGTTTGCATCCACCTGCTTTTTTTGCA
>CAJLGN010000363.1 GCA_905206195.1 uncultured Roseburia sp. | reverse complement strand
CAACCTGCAGGAGGGAGATATTCTCTTTGTGGACGAGATTCACCGGCTCAACCGCCAGGTGGAGGAGGTACTCTATCCGGCGATGGAGGATTATGTCATCGATATTATGATCGGAAAGGGGGCGACGGCGCGCTCTATTCGACTTGATCTTCCCAGGTTTACGCTGGTTGGGGCTACCACGCGGGCAGGACTTTTGTCCGCGCCGCTGCGCGCCCGCCTCGGCGTGGTGCACTACCTTGAATTCTACACCGTAGACGAGTTTAGAACGATCATCATTCACTCCACAGGAACCCTCGGTGTCGAGATCGACGACGAGGGGGCCTATGAGATGGCGAGGCGCTCGAGAGGGACGCCAAGACTCGCCAATCGCCTGCTAAAGCGCGTGCGGGATTTTGCGGAGGTCAAGTACGACGGGAGGATTTCCAGGGAAGTGGCCTCCTTTGCGCTGGATCTTTTGGAGGTGGACAAGATGGGACTCGACCAGAACGACCGAAATATCCTTCAGATTATGATCGAGAAATTTACCGGGGGACCGGTCGGGCTCGACACGCTGGCCGCTGCGATCGGCGAGGATGCCGGCACCATTGAGGATGTCTATGAGCCCTACCTGGTAAAGAACGGCTTTATCAACCGCACGCCCAAAGGACGCGTGGTGACTGATTTCGCATATCAGCATTTTGGTGTCAAGAAGTAGTTGATTTTACGCAAATATGCCATTATAATATACTATATGTTGTAAGCGGATGCAGTTCGCGACAAGTGCATGCAGGATGCGCTTGATTAGGAGGAAGTAGTTATGTCAGAGAAGACAAACGCCGAGGTGATCATTGGCGGTAAGGTGTATACGCTGAGCGGATATGAGGGGGAGGAGTACTTGCAGCGCGTTGCCGCGTACATCAACAATAAGATGAACGAGTTCAACAGTATGGAGGAGCTGAGGCGATTTCCTGCGGACATGAAGGCGATCCTGTTGCATCTGAATATTGCAGATGACTATTTCAAGGCGAAGAATCAGGTTGAGAAGCTGGAGAGTGAGATTGAGCAGAAGGACAAGCAAATTTATGATTTGAAGCACGATTTGATTTCCAATCAGATTAAGGCGGAGAGCGATGCAAAGTCCCTAAAGGAGCTTGAGAAGGAAAATCGCAAGTTGCAGCTTGACAAAACGAGACTGGAAGCCGGGCTCGAGGATGCACTTCTGGCAAAAGTATCAGAGAAACAAATTGAAAAATAAGTGTGATCGGGACGGAGATGAATTTTTCGTCCCTTCTTTTTTTCGGCAGCAAAGCGCAGCTGTAGAGTGCGTAAGGGGATGACGGAAGTATGGCGAAACGGGAAAAGAATCAGAAAAAAGAGATAGAGTTATTGGCGCCGGCGGGATCGTACGAGACATTTGAGGCGGTGATCCGCGCGGGGGCAGATGCTGTGTATCTGGGTGGCGCACAGTTTGGAGCGAGAGCCTTCGCAGGCAATTTGGGCGAGGAGGAATTGCTGTCTGCGATCGATTATGCGCATGTGCACGGCAGGCAGGTCTATCTGACAGTCAACACGCTGCTCAAGGAGGACGAGTTTCAAGGACAGCTGTACGAGTATCTTCTCCCATATTACAGACAGGGATTGGACGCGGTGATTCTGCAGGATCTGGGAGCATTTTCCCTGATTAAAAGGGAGTTTCCTGAGCTGGAGATCCACACGAGCACACAGATGACGGTGGCCGGAAGTATGGGTGCGGCGTACATGAAGAAACTTGGTGCGAGCCGCATTGTGACGGCCAGAGAGATGTCGCTGGAGGAGATACGGGAGATTCATGAACATGTGGACATCGAGATAGAGAGCTTTGTGCACGGGGCGCTCTGCTACTGTTATTCGGGGCAGTGTCTGCTCAGCAGTATGCTTGG
>CAJLGN010000362.1 GCA_905206195.1 uncultured Roseburia sp. | reverse complement strand
CCACAAATTCTTTTCCCTAGCCAGTTTCACGGTTACTTTCATTCTATGCAAGTTGCCGGCAAATATGAGTCCGCTTTCAAGCTCTATCCCTGTAAGCTACTTCCTATTTCAGCGCACGCAAAAATTCTGCCCCGCTTCCGTCCCCATCCTCATAATCGTCCCTATAGTAATCATGATGATAATCGTTATAATAACGATTCTCAGATCCATCGTACGCAGAATAGCTAAACGCCATACTGATATACAAGACAACTGCAAGCAACATGGAAATCCCGGAAGTTATGATGCCCCCCAGCGCAAAGCCCCTTTCCCTGTGTCTTGCGATCTGCAGGGTGCCAAATACGATGGAAAGAATTCCTGTAATCCAGTTGATGCCGGTGCAGAACAAAAGCAAAGAGACAATCCCCAGCGCGAGCGATGCGATACCAAATCCGGTTGCGTCACCCTTTTTCTGGTTCGGTTGATTGTAAATCTCTCCCTGCATGTAACCACGCTGATATGTATTTTCCTGCGAATATCCATTTCCATAATTGTCCGTCATGATTCCCCCTGTCATATTGCCCCGCGCACATCACAAGCGTTGCCTTGCCACCCCTTCCTCCAGGGCACGCAGTAACTTTCTGGTAAGCTTCCATCGATCTACACCGGGTACCCGCCCACTTCCACAACCAGCATAAGCAGTGACAGCAGCGCGAGGGCCATCCCACTGGCACTGCAAATGATTCCCGCAATCGACAGTCCGCTCTTTCCGCCCTTGCCGCGGTACACACATCCCAGGACGAGCCCGGCGACTGCAGATGGCAGACCCAAAAAAAGCCACACACAGGATAATATGCTGATGATGCCAAATGCCAAGGAAGCGATGGCCATCCCATCCGATCCTTGATTCGGTCTCTCCGTATACCGATACGGCATTCCACATCCCGGCTGCACCTGTGCGTGTGGCGCTTCACACTCGATCGGAAATTCCTGTGCCTGTGGCTGCACCTGCCCAGAGCTCGGCTGTATCGGCGGCATCTGCCCACAACTCATCTGCTGTATCGGCGGCACCTGTATCTGCGGCGGCATCGATGGCATTCCGGTGCCACTCTGGTTTATCCCATCATTTCGATCTCTCTGATTTTCTTCTCCCATGTGTATTTCCATCTCCGTATCAATCATCTTTCATCTTCATTTATATCTTCTATCGTAAATTTTAACAAAGCGCCTGTGGTTTTACAAGAAAAGAATTCCTGTAATCTTCAAGAGCAACGCGCTCATACGCAATCCGCGCAGCCCCGTCTGCAAGGTGTATGATGCCGCACCGCCAAAAGCCGTTTTTCTCCAACAAATGTCGCATAATCTGATTATCCCGGTGCGTGTCGACCCGCAGGCTTCCGATGCCGTTGTTCTTTGCCTGCGCAAAGCACCAGTCAAAACAAAGTTTTGCCATCCCGCCGCCGCTCTCCCGCGACGCCAGGCGATGCACCGTCCCATAAGTGCCGTCCGTCAGCCATTCACCGTCCGTAATCTCGCGGTAAGTCACATCCTCCCCCTCTGTATAGGAAAAAACTGCAGCGATCCTCGTCTCCACCTCTATGACATAGCTGACTCCTCGCCCGATATCCTTAGCAATCAGCGCCCGCCCCGGATATCCTCCTGTCCACTGATACGGGTTCCCGGATTCCGCCATAAAAGATACCGCCCTGCTATAAATACACATGACCTCGTCCAGCTCTTTCTCTCTCGTGCGCCTGATTATCCACATACTCCGCCCTCTGGCTCCTTCCCTCAGTTTTCTCCCCCTGTCGCTGGATTTGTCCCTGTAGCATCCAATCGCAAGATTTTCTAGACAAATTACCATTTTAATTGAAATTATATATGTCTTTTTGACTATCTTTTTATATCTTCTCAAATGTCCGCAA
>CAJLGN010000361.1 GCA_905206195.1 uncultured Roseburia sp. | reverse complement strand
GTGGATTATGGCCACACAGCTGATGAGCCGTTGGAACCGCTGCTCTAGAATGGCATGGTGAGTGAGGCGCTGGCACTGCTCTTCACAAACGTGGAGAACGAAAAAGAATTTTATATGAGGGCGAGCAGGCTTGAGGGTTAGAACTCTTTTCGCGAGGTCGCACAGCGCTGTGCGGAGAAGCTTCTATTAGAAATTAGACCGATAAAAAGGCAACGCCTGTAAACAAGAGGAGGCGATGAGAATGATAAATCATGCGGATAGCCAGAAATGGGTAAACCAAGAGACATGGAAGAAATGGAATGGTCAGATCTCTGCCATTCTTTGGAGGGCATGGGCGGTGGTGGCTGCTTTGCAGGTACTTTTATTTCTGATGTACCAGCCCACAGCAGAATGTGGGAGAGGCCAATATTTGATGCTCTTTGTTGTGAGACCGAGTAGTCTGCAGCTTTTGGGGGTGATTGGGTATTCGGTACTCACGTCTTTGCAGGCAAAGGTCTACAGTAGAAGATATATGTCACTGTACGCCATCTGCGTGTTTAGCTGGTTCATCGCCGTGTTCGTCTGGTCGCACACGAGTGTGAAGCTGATTCCCATGGTACTGTTAATTCCCATGATGATTACGCCTCTGTACAAGGATATGAAGATGAGGATTTTGCAGGCGGTACTTCTGCTTGTCATTTATCTCGCGCATATTCTCTGGTTTGTTCCGCAGGCTGGCTGCAGATTGGAATTGGGGATGTTTGCCGAAGCTTGTGTGTTTGTCGTCGCCCTGGCGGGAGCATTTGGGATTGTGGGGCTGGTGAAGAATTCTATCGTCGAGGATGAGGATCGCGCGAACAGGGATTCCCTGACCAACTTATATAATCATGAGCGGTTTTACGAAGAGCTTGAATTTCGTCAGAGAAAGTTTAAAGAGGATGGGGAAGTTTTCTCGGTCGCGGTCGCAGATATCGATAATTTTAAGAGAGTCAACGACACCTTTGGACATGCTTTCGGGGATACCGTCATCAAAAAGGTGGCGGCGGTGTGTGTGGCGGACGGCGGGAAAGAGTCCTTCTGCGCGCGGTACGGTGGGGAGGAGTTCGCGCTGATTTTTCCCGGTAAAAGTAAGGCGGAGGCGGTGGTTGTCGCCGATAAGGTGCGCAGAAAGTTTTCGGAGCACGGATTTGAGACGGACGATGGAAAGAAGAGTTTTACTCTGAGCATCGGGGTTGCGGAATATGACAGGGTTTATCCGAGTGCAAGTGCTTTTTTTGAAAAGGCGGATCAGGCGCTGTATCGGGCAAAAAGCGAAGGAAAGAATTGTGTGCGGTTATGAAAGTTTTACTTGTGGCAGTCAATGCGAAATATATCCACTCCAATCTCGCGGTATACAGCCTTTTGGCATACGCAAAAGAGCGTCTACCGGAGGATATGGGGGTTCAGATTGAGATAGCGGAGTACACTATCAATCATCGGACAGAGGACATATTAGCGGAAATTTATAAAGCAAAGCCGGATGTGCTTTGCTTTTCATGTTACATCTGGAATATCCGCTGTGTGACAGAACTGGTGGAGGAATATCACAAACTGCGTCCGGGGACGCCAATTTGGGTGGGCGGTCCCGAGGTCTCCTATGAGACGGAGGCATTTCTGGCAGCGCACGGCCCGGTGAAGGGGGTGATGTGCGGTGAGGGAGAGCAGACATTTTTGGAATTGTGTGCGTATTATGCCGCGGAATATGGTGGGCAGTCAGGGGGAGCGCAGGGGGATATTTCCCGGAAAGCGGGCGGGCGAATGTCGGATATCGCCGGGATTGTATATCGCGACGGAGGCACGATTCAAGTTACGGGCTGCAGGGAGGCGCTTGCTCTGAGCAGCATCCCTTTCTGCTACAGTGACCTTGACGATTTTCGGAATCGAATCATCTATTACGAATCCAGCAGAGGCTGTCCGTTCCGATGC
>CAJLGN010000360.1 GCA_905206195.1 uncultured Roseburia sp. | reverse complement strand
GATGATCTCCGTCAGCAGATATTCTCTGGTCTGCACGAAGGAGGAGAGCTCTGCGCGCTCCCTCCCCTCCACCAAAACACGCACAATATTATTTTGTAACTTTATCACCTGCTTGACTTCCGCAATCACGCCGATTTTGTATAAGTCCTGTGTTTCCGGATCTTCCTGCTCCACATCACGCTGTGCCACGAGAAAAATCTTCTGGTCCTCCATCATGCAATGTTCGATCGCCTTGATGGATTTTTCGCGGCTTATATCAAAATGGGCAATCATGCCGGGTAAAATCACCATGCCCCGAAGTGCCACTGCAGGCATTCTCACTATCATTGTATCCAATTTGATCCTCTATTTTTCTTCTATCGTTTTCAACTTCTGCGTCTCGATCGCCATCTTCTTCTCGACGTCGTCCTTCGTAATTCTACAATTTTTAATACTCTCGTCCGAAGGAATGTGATACATCAAGTCGAGGGTCACCGCCTCCATGATGGCGCGAAGCCCTCTGGCCCCCGTCTTTCTCTCAAGCGCTTTTTCCGCAATTGCCGCAACCGCCTCACCGTCAAACTCCAGAGCGACACCGTCCAACTCAAACAGCTTCTGATACTGTCTTGTCAGCGCGTTCTTCGGCTCCTGCAGGATGCGAATCAAGGCTTCCCGATCCAGCATATCCAAAGATACCGTCACCGGAACGCGCCCGATAAATTCCGGGATCAGCCCAAACTTCACAAAATCCTGCGGCAGTGCGTGCTTTAACACATCACCGATATTATATTCATTGTGAGCTTTGATATCCGCATTAAATCCGATCGCTTTTTGATCCATGCGCGTCTCAATAATCTTTTCAAGTCCGTCGAACGCTCCGCCGCAGATAAACAGGATGTTCGTCGTATCGATCTGTATCAATTCCTGCTGCGGATGCTTCCTGCCGCCCTGGGGAGGCACAGATGCCGTCGTCCCCTCTAAAATCTTCAGCAGCGCCTGCTGCACGCCCTCACCGGACACGTCTCTGGTGATGGACACATTCTCGGACTTCTTGGAAATCTTGTCGATCTCGTCAATATAAATAATACCGTGCTGCGCCCGCTCAATATTGTAATCCGCCGCCTGTATAATTTTTAAAAGGATATTCTCCACATCCTCCCCAACGTAGCCCGCCTCCGTCAGCGTGGTAGCATCTGCGATGGCAAACGGAACGTTTAACACCCGCGCCAGCGTCTGTGCCAGCAGCGTCTTGCCCGAGCCGGTCGGCCCCAGTATCAGGATATTGCTCTTCTGCAGCTCTACGCCGAGATCTCCACCCGCCAAAATTCTCTTATAGTGGTTGTAGACCGCGACAGACAGCACCTTCTTCGCCTGATCCTGCCCGATGACATATCCATCCAGAAAAGCTTTGAGCTCCTCCGGCTTTAGTAGGTTGATCTGCTCCGCCTCCTCCACTTCGCCGGAAACCTCATCCTCCTCCAATTCCTCCTCAATAATCTCCGCACAGATATCCACGCACTCATCACAGATGTACGCGCCATTTGGTCCTGCGATCAGCTTCCGCACCTGCTCCTGCGGCTTCCCGCAAAATGAGCATCGGAATTTATCGTCACTTCTTCCTGCCATTTTCACTCTTCTCCATGTTCTAATTTACTGCACAAAATTCGGGGCATAACGCCTGTCACAGAGCGTTCCCTAAGCCTCCTTCTTGGAGTCTTTTCTCGCGATCACGTCATCGATCAGACCGTACGCCTTCGCTTCTTCCGCGGACATATAGTAGTCTCTCTCGGTGTCCGCCGCGACAACATCGTACGGCTTTCCTGTATTTGCCGCGAGAATCTCGTTCAATTTCTTCTTGGTCTTCAAAATATTCTCAGCCGCGATCTGAATCTCGGTCGCCTGCCCTCTCGCACCGCCGGACGGCTGGTGAATCATCACCTCGGCATTCGGGAGCGCGTAACGCTTACCCTTCGCGCCGCCCGCGAG
>CAJLGN010000359.1 GCA_905206195.1 uncultured Roseburia sp. | reverse complement strand
ACGCCCGGCTGAGTATCTTTCCCGCGTTGCTGCCGGCAAAAATGACCTTGGAGGACTCCTCCAAAATATCCGTCAGCATAACGTAGACCATGCTGAGCTTCTTCTCCTCGAGAACCTGCGCCATAAACGGTCGCAGCTGCTCGCCCACTTCGTCCAGATCCTCCCGGCTCATTGCGCTGATCTGCGACACGCCAAAGCTGTAGTCCTCCGTGTTGAAAATCTTAAAGTCCTGATAGAATATCTCCTTTGTTGTGCGATTTTTAAAGTTGCTGCCCGCGCGGAACATATTTTTCGCATGCTCCTCGATATCAACCTTCGCAATCTCCGCGAGGTGCTCCGCCGCGCTCTTGTCGACCGGCGTGCAGGTCGGAGAGCGGAACATCAGTGTATCCGAGAGAATTGCGGAGAGCAAAAGCCCAGCGATCTGCTCTGGGATCTCCACCCCTTTCTCCTGAAATATTTGATAAATGATGGTTGAAGTACACCCGAGCGGCTGATTCCGGAAATAGACTGGAGACACCGTCTCAAGACTTCCGAGCCTGTGATGATCGATAATCTCCAAGATGTCCGCCTCGCCGATTCCGTCCACCGCCTGCGATTTCTCATTGTGATCCACAAGAATGACCTGCTTTTTCTGTATGCTCATGAGATTTCTCCGGGAAACCATACCCACATACTTGCCCTTCTCGTCAAGCACAGGGAAATCTCTGTGACGCACCTTTGACATCTCTTCCTTGACGTCATCCACATAGTCCTCGTTCTGGAATGTGATGAGATTCTTTTTCGTCATGTACTGCTTGATCGGCATACTCTGATTGATCAGTCTTGCCACGGAAAATGCGTCGTACGGTGTCTTGATGATCACACAGTCCCACTTCAAAGCCATCCGCTTCACTTCCTCATCCACCTGAAGACCACCGCCTATGACAATGCAGCTTGCATTCGAGCGGATCGCCTGCAGCTGGTTCTCCTCACGATCACCCAGGATCACAAGATCATCGTCCTCAATGTACTCCGCCATATACTCCGGATTCGAGGTCGCCACGACCACCTTGCCGTTCATAAAAAATGCGTATTCATTTCCGGTGTAAACTTCACCGTCGAGTGTCTCAGCGATCGTCCGGTACTGCGTCTTCGCCTTGGACAATGCCCGATTATCCAACACGTCCATGTAGGAAGTCGCGATGTCCTTCGTCACGATGATCCCCTCCAGCTTACCGGAGCGCGTCGTGACAGGAAGTGTCACGACATCCAGCTTTTTCATGAGCTCCCACGCGCGCTTCATCGAAATCTGATTGCTGACTCCGGCATTTTTGCGAATTGAGAGATCCTTGATCTGTGCACCGGCGTAAACCACCAGCTCCGGCTCCTCAACGCCGAAGCGCTCCAGCACATATCGGGTCTCCTCGCTGATGTTGCCGGCACGCTTCGCGACATACCGCTTATCCCCGATCTGATTCTTCAGATACGTGTATGAAATGGAAGCACAGATGGAATCCGTATCCGGATTCTTGTGTCCCACGATCCATATTTTCTTTGGCTCTGTTGCCATAGCATTCCTCCTTTTCCCCAAAAATCTGTAAACGCCTCACCGGCAAAATTATTTTATCCAAACACGCCAAGTGAATATAAAATAAATCCGATCAACACCACAAAATTCAGGATCGAAAACCATGAGAGGCACTTGACATATCCCTTCACAGAACCGACACCGCGCTCCATCTCATCCATCTTCTCAATCTTTGAATCAAACTCGTTGAACAGATCCTGAATGTTGCGGTAGCATTTGACATTCTCCGTATGCACCTTCTCTGAGAGATCGGTCTTAATGGATTCAAGCTGCGCCGTTGCACTTTCCAAAAGCGCCTTGACCTCCGCGATCTGTCCCTCGGAAAGCCTCTTATTTGCTATCGCCTGCTCCTCCAAAAACTGCTTGTTGGTCGCAAGCTGCCCCTCGCTCAATTTCTTATTCGCCG
>CAJLGN010000358.1 GCA_905206195.1 uncultured Roseburia sp. | reverse complement strand
GCCGCTCCACATCCAAGCCCATGTCCTCCAGCGTATCCGTCATACGGTCGCAGGCATCGTTGCCCGCGTCATCGTTGTCGAGGCACAGGTACACCATGTCCAGCTTCGGATTCTGCCGCAGCCGCTCCAGCACCGGCTGGATGGAGAGCCCGCAGCAGGCAACGTAGCTGTGCTCCTGCCAGCCGTAGGGATGAGTCTGAATTGAATCGTGCCGTAAATTTCCATCATCTTTTCCTCCTCGTAAAATAAAAAATGCCGGACATTTCTGTCCGGCCTGCGTGGATGCTTATTTCATTGTCATGCCGCTCTGCTCCGGCGCGTCCCGCTGCCGCGGCAGGCCGGCTCATTCAGGACGAGATCCGCGAGCTCAGCGGCTGACAAAAAATCCCGAAAGATGATCTTTCGGGATTTTTTCATAGATGATGTTGTAGCGGACATTGCAAAGCGGGACGTTGTTATTCCCCCATCTCATCGTCAAAGTAAGGAACAGTTCATTACAGCAAATCGGATACTATCTATTCCGATCCTTTCTCTTTTTTGCGGCTACAAACCCAATCAAGAACGCCAGATTCATAAAAAGCACAATGATGCTACCTTCGATTTTACAGCTGCCGCCGGACAGAATCGGATTGCCGTGAATCGTCATATCAAACAAGTGAGGATAATCTTCCGCCAGAGAGACTCCTCCCAGAATGATCGCGCCCACACCGTTCCACAAAAAATGGATCACGATCGGCGCGATCAAGGAACCCGTGTATTCCAAAACCGCCGTCATAAAAAGGCTCATTGTGATGACATTGAGCACAGGAAGGATCCCTGCCTCAAACGCGCCGCCGTGCGCAAATGTAAATAAGCCCGTAGATACGATAATCGCGGCGGCGATGTTGCTGTTACTTTTTATCATCTGGTATAAATAGCCGCGAACCAGCATTTCCTGCATAACGGTATTGAGAAAAGCCGCAAACAGCCACAACCACAGCATAGCGATTTGATTTTTGCCCTCTATCTGTACAACTCCGAGGATAGATAATATCCCCACAGATGCCCCCAGCCAAATCGTCCCTGTTACGCCGCCCAATATGATGTTATAAACAGGCTTCCCGGTCAGATGTAATCGTATCTTTTTCTGATCTGCCAGCCAGAAAATAAGTGTGATCGCAATAACGGACAAAAGCGGGATCAGTTCTGCCCAAAATCTCCAGATTACCGCACTTGCGGTATCCGGTATCGGGATAACCGATACGCATATGGCCCAACCCACAAAAAAGATGATCGTCTTTATTGATACCGATAGAACTTTTTTCATACAATACACTTCCCTGTCCAATTCAAACATCAATGTGTCAACGCAAAAAGCCCGCCGCAATTTGACTAAAATCACGGCGAGACTTATGGTGGAGCCGAGGGGGAAGCAGTCGAACCCAACGCCTCCCCCTTTAACAAAAGGGGATTCGTCGGTCCAATACTCATCCAGCGAGAACCAGTCCCGCCACGTGATTTCCTGCTTGTCGTCCTCGGAGAACCACATGCTCACGACGAGCTTGTCGTCGTACAGATAGACCTTGTCCACGAAATACTCGAAGACCTGGTCTCGAATCTCCGGGTCGTTCACGTCGGCATGCAGGAACTTGTCGAAGTACGCCTGGATGCTGTGCCTGTCCTCGCACAGCGACACGCGGACGTTTTCCGTCCCTATGGCATCGTTCAGGGCGCTCTTCTGCTCCTCGAGCTGCGCGAGACGTTGTGTCACCGTATCGCTGACCACGCCCCTCTCGATGACCTTCACGAGGTTTGCAAGGCGTTTCTCCACTTCCCTGCGCTTCGCCTCCAGCGCTTCGAGATACGCGGCGTCGTTGTGGTTCCTCTCGTAATACTCCGCCGCATCCAGGGCGAGCGCCGTCACGTTCTCCTCGTCGTCGACGATGTTGTGCAGGGCGAACAGCACCATGTCCTCCAAGTCCCGCTTGCGGGCCTTGTGCAGGTGGCACTCTTTCCTACGCTGGGCGGAGCAATAGTA
>CAJLGN010000357.1 GCA_905206195.1 uncultured Roseburia sp. | reverse complement strand
AAAATGTGTGCCAGCTTGTCCTCGTCCATGCCTACTCCGTTATCCTTTACAGTGATCCATATCTCGTCCACAGCGCTGACCGCGCAAATTTGGATCATGCCCATCTCCTCCCTGTACCGAAGTCCGTGATAAATCGCATTTTCTGCCAACGGCTGCACGACCAGCTTCACGATTGGTCTGCATCGAAGTTCCTCCTCCAGCTCCACAGAGAAGTTCAGCTTATCGCGATAGCGCATCTTCTGTATCGTGAGATAGCTTTTTACATGTTCAAACTCCCGCTCCAGCGAGATAAACTCCTCATTGTTGAAAGTCTGGCGCATCATGCGACCCAGCGAGGATGTCATTTTTACTACCTCCTGTGTCTGCTCACTCTCCGCCATCCAGATAATCGAGTCGAGCGTATTGTACAGAAAGTGTGGATTGATCTGCGCCTGTAATGCCTTTAGTTCACTCTTGCGCTTCTCTCTCT
The DNA here is from genome assembly GCA_905206195.1 of uncultured Roseburia sp. Taxonomy (GTDB): domain Bacteria; phylum Bacillota; class Clostridia; order Lachnospirales; family Lachnospiraceae; genus Roseburia. Next base: position 1,551 of record CAJLGN010000357.1, on the reverse strand, counting down.
GTTCATTGATATTCTGCTGCATCAGGTTCTGGATTTCTTCGGTCATGATATTGAAGCTGCGCTCCAGGCTTCCAATCTCATTGTCCTCGAGAACCTCCACACTGGCATTTCCAAAATTTCCCTTCTCCACCTCACGCATCGATTCTTTTAGGCGCAGAATCGGCCATGTGATCTTGTTCGCCAGAATATTGGAAAGTACGACACTCACAATAATCAAAATTCCTGCCGTCATATAAAAAATGAAGGATATCCGACGCCCTTTCAGCCGCTCCTCCATATAAGAAACACCCACCACAACCCATCCCGTCTTTTCGGATACCGACATGGTATAGAGTCTTTGATCCGACTCTTCCGTGACAAAATAATCCGCTTCGCAGCTTAAAATCCGCTCGATGTTCTCCTTCTCCAGACCGCTGTACAAAAGCTGCTGCCTTGGATGATAGATGATATTCCCCTCATTGTCCACAATAAAGACATAGCCCCTGTCACCGGATGCATTTTTCTCACACAGGTCGCTGATCATCTCATAATTGAGATCCACAAAAAGTACTCCCTGCCTCTCATGCGTATAGGGATTGCGTATCGCACGGCTTAATGTAATCACCCAGCGATAGTCACCCTTCACGAGATTCTGTACATGGGAGTCCGATAGATAGACGCCTCCAGGACTCTTTAATGTCTTCTGTATCCAGTCCACATCCTCCAGGACAACATTCGGATTGATGCGCTCTGTCCCCGCATTAAAAACATAATTCTCCTCATCACAGACAATCCCAATGTTGGCAATGTCTCTGCGCGCCCCCATGACATAGCCAAACTGGTCCGTAATTCTGGTGTAGAGGAGTTCAGGTGTGAGCGCATAGGCCTGGGAATAATTGGAATTCTCCTCGAGCTTTCCCAGCGCCTCCCACCCGTACAGCGAGTAGAAAATATACTGCGCTACATCCTCGTCCTCGGAGACCATAGTGGAAAAGTTATCCATGTAGTCAATATAAGCATCGATTTGATCGCAGATCATCCCGTTTGTCTGCGTTCCATAATAGATGGAATTTTCCAGAATCGTATGGCCTGTGGATGCGATCGTCACAGTGAGAAACACTAGAAGAGTGCTGATCACTACAAGAAGGAACGAGTACCGGATCAAATTTTTAATACTGATGGCCAGAACCTTCTTATGCTCCCACATGTTCTCTTCCCCACTCCGTCGGCGTCATGCCCGTTACTTTTTTAAAAGCGACGCTAAAATAGTGTGGATCCGCAAACCCGATGCGCTCTGCGATCTCATAATTCTTCAAATCCGTATTGCAGATGAGCTGCTTTGCTTTTTCCATGCGAATCCTGGTCAACGCCTCCGTAAATGTCTCATCATATCTGCTCTTAAAATTTGCCGAAAACCGACTGACACTCACACCAAAGCGGCTGCACACTTCCGTCAGCGTCAGCTCGGAATCCGCGTAGTGCTCCATAATGTAATCCATCGCCAAAACTGCTGCACGCTTTTGGTATCCGCCCAGCTCCTGCTCGTACCACCTCCCCAACTGTGCGGCAATC
>CAJLGN010000356.1 GCA_905206195.1 uncultured Roseburia sp. | reverse complement strand
GGGGATCACCAGCCCCGACGGGCGCGTGCTCGGCAAGATGGCGCACTCCGAGCGAAGAGACAGAACCGTTGCCATGAACATCTACGGAGAGCAGGATCTTAGACTGTTCGAGTCGGGTGTGGAGTACTTCCAATAAGGACAGAAATTTTATCCTGTGGTGTTTTGTATTTTCCTCAGAGGGCAAAAAGTCTGCCCAGAGGAAGCCTTTGGAGTCCTTGCACCAAAATAAATCGAATGTGTTTTTTGAGAAGTATCTCCAGACAGCTTTGGAAGAAAAAATTGTCTTTTGAGGGAAAATGGCTCTGTTTCCAGACAAATTTTAAGCGGGACTTTTGGAGAGGAGGAATCTGGAGTTCTCTCGAGGAACTTACGACATATAATGGGAAAAACAGGAAAATTTATGTTTGAACATTATCAGTTTCAAAACAGGCCTCTCCCCTATGCATATGACGCCATGGAACCCTATATCGATGAAAAGACAATGCGCCTGCACCACGATAAACATCTGCAGACCTATATTGACAATCTAAATCATGCACTGAGCCCCTATCCACAGTTCCAGAGATGGACATTGGAGCAGTTGATTCTGGGCGTTCCAAGTATGCCGGAGGAGATACAGACTGCAGTCCGAAACAATGCAGGCGGTGTTTTTAATCATCAGTTTTACTTTGCGAATTTGAAGAATCCGTCGGCGGGACAGCCGCAGGGGTTTTTGCGGGAAGCTATCGACAGGCAGTATGGGAGTTACCAGAAGTTTAAAGATCGCTTCCAGGCAGCGGCGCTCTCCATGTTTGGATCCGGCTACGCATGGCTTGTCGTGGATGCGACGGGACAGTTTAAAATCATTACCACACAGAATCAGGATACACCGCTGCCGCTTGGAATGTGCCCCATACTCAATCTGGATGTGTGGGAACACGCGTATTATCTGAAGCACTATAACGTGCGGGCTGATTATATAGCGGATTGGTTTTCTGTTGTAAACTGGGAGAATGCTGAGAGAAATTACCGAAAGTGTTTTGGAAATTTCCTTGCGTGAAAGTCAGAAATGTGATAATCTCTTGAAGCGATAGTGCGGAGAAAAGGAGAGTAAAAGGCATGTTTTTGACAAAAAGAGAAAATTCCCTGGCGATAGACTGGGGAAGATTTTATAAAAATGTATTTGCACTGGTCATCCCAATGGCACTGCAGAATTTAATCAACGTTGGCGTGACGGCGGCGGATGTGATCATGCTGGGAAAAGTGGGGGAGACAGTTCTCTCAGGCGCGTCCTTGGCGGGGCAGATTCAGTATGTCATGACACTGTTTTTATTCGGGCTCACATCAGGTGCGACCGTGCTGACGGCGCAGTACTGGGGAAAGGGAGACGTGCAGGCGATCGAGAAGATTCTGGCACTTGGAATGAAGGCTGCGGTGGCGGTTACGGCGCTGTTCACATTTGGGGCACTGTTTCTGCCAGGCATGTTGATGCAGATTTTTACCAGCGATCCCAAAGTTATTGGGGAAGGCGTCAAGTACCTTCAAATCATCGCATTTTCGTATGTGGCGATGGGAATCACACAGGTGTACCTCTACATTATGCGAAGTGTGGAGCGCGTTATTGTGGCCACGGTGGTCTACCTGCTCTCGCTGTTGTGCAATGTGGTACTGAACGCAGTCTTGATCCTTGGCATGCTCGGCTTTCCGGCGATGGGGATCCGGGGAGCTGCGATTGCGACGCTGGTGTCGAGACTTTTGGAGCTGGCGCTGGTGTGCGGTTACGCGCGCATCTTTAACCGCGATATCAAGTTTCGGTTTGTATATTTCTGGCACAACGATCGGGCGTTGTTTGCGGACTTTATGAAGTACGCCCTCCCGGTGGTGATCAACGAGGTGATGTGGGGACTTGGAACAGCGGCGAACACGGCGGTGCTTGGGCATATGGGGAGTGCGGCCGTGGCGGCGAACTCTGTGGCGCAGGTGGCGCGGCAACTCGCCACGGTCGTCACCTTTGGCATGTCTTCTGCGACTGCGATTTATCTGGGA
>CAJLGN010000355.1 GCA_905206195.1 uncultured Roseburia sp. | reverse complement strand
CGCTGGAAACTCCGGGACACTAGCTGTCACAAGCGAGGAGATCAAACTTGCAATCTGGGAAAAGAAGATGATATAGAGCGAATTTTCTGCCGCTGTCTTTGTGGTCATCGAGAAAAAGAAGAATAGGATTACCAAATTAATCGGTCCCCCTCCAATTCCCAGAAAGGATGACAAAATTCCCAAAAACAAACCAATGATAAGGCAAGCCGTCACGCTTTGCACCTCATATGTTTTGATCCGCTCCTTATACAGCGTGTAGATGAGCGTCCCGATCGTGATGATCATCAGACAAACGGCCTGCACCGCCCCCACCCGATCCTTGTCCGGGCTTAAGGATGCCACTAAGGAAAACATCCATTTTCCCGCTAAGCCACCAAACGCCGATCCGACCGCAAGCGGAACTCCAGTCGTCTTCTCCACATGCGACTCTCCGTCAAGCTTACTTTTTACAACCGAGTAGGTGGTCATCGACAGCACCGTACACCCCGACAAAAAGCTGATCGCCGCCACATCCATGACTCCAAAAGCATCCAGAACCGGTTTGATGATCACACCTCCCCCGATTCCACAGATTGCTCCCACAACAGACGCAAAAAAGCAAATTAGAAAAAATATCAAGTATACCATTGGAGTTCTACACCCTCTTTTCCTTATAAATTCCGAGCAACGCGCGGCCCCCGCCATATTATCTGGCAGTCCTATTGGCTGAACGTCTTCCGTATTCGCTCTCATACAAAGCATTTTCAAAATGCGAAAAATGGACCCTCCTGCCCGGTCCATTTTTCGCGCTTCGCGCTATCCCAATTAGCAGCAGCCACATCCTCCCGGATTGTGGTGACCGTACGCATCCATGCAGTCATCCTCCTTGTTCTTCATGCCCAGATGAACGGCAGCTTTCTTAAATGTCATCGGAAGCGCTAGGATGTTCGGCTCTTTTCCGACAAACTTCTTCTTTGCATCGGCAAGCGCCTCCTCGAAGGTCGCTCTCGTCTTTAGACCCATACCTCTCGCGTAGCCCGGCTCCTCGGCACCGACGATGTAGATTGCGCTCGTGTTCATCTCCGCGATGTGCCCACAGGACATCATAGAAAATCCGTGGAACGGATGGAACGCATTGCAGAAACGGTATTTTCTGATGTACTCCTCGTTGGTCGCAAAGTACTCGCCATAGCGGTTCATATCCGGCAGCGTATCCATATGATCGTGCTGGAACATGGTGTAGAGCTCCCTCAAATACGGCCACAGCTCGTCGTGAAAATATCCGTTGCAGGTGGATGCGCAGATAATCACACAGTGGTCGCTCATAATTCTCTTGAATCGGAGCACCTGCGCGCTGAGCGCCTGCATCATCATGATCGGATTCGTTCCCATTCCATCTCCGTAGTGGAACTTCTGGGGCATACCAAATACGAGGACGTCATATTTCTTCTCCGCCCAGTGCACGTAGGTTCTCTTGTCGGCAACCTTCCAGCTGACGGGCATCATCTCTTTCGCATAGCCGGAATAGATCGCAATCTGTCGCGACTGCGTATCCAGCACAGCGTCACAACAGAAAAACGGATGCCCCATCTTCTCCTCCATATGCATACTGATCTAATCAAATTTATTGCGCATTAAGCTTCCACCGTTCGCCGGCGTAAAATCGCTTCGGTGCATAACAGACGGCACGTGATGGCTCGCAATACTCTGCCAGTTTGTGATTCCCGTCGCACTGTGCTTATAGCCGCCCGAGTAACCGCCGTACGGGTTTCCCTGTACATGTCCAATCAAAATCGGGATATCGCAGTCAAACACGTACTTGCTCATGTGAACCGGATCGCCTCTGTGCGTCACGCCCAGATCAACCATGTGCTCCTGATCCTCACTGTCGTGGCTGATGATCTGTCCGGTGTGCCAGAACGCATCAAAAAGTTCCGGTCCAAAGATTGCCTTCGCATCGGACTCCTTGCTTCTTGGGTGCAGTCCGTTGGAAATGATAAACAGTATATCCTTTTTCTCAACCCCCGCTGCATACAACTCCTTTAGGATGTAGC
>CAJLGN010000354.1 GCA_905206195.1 uncultured Roseburia sp. | reverse complement strand
CCACCTTTAACTCCGGCTTTGTGGCAGGCGTGCCGTTTACTGTGATCTGCTTTTGCCTGATCATCTTCTTCACCTCGCTGCGCGTTCCAATTCCAATCTCCGCGAGATATTTATCCAATCGAATTGACATAATTCTCCCATCTGATGTCCGATAACTCCTACCACTTCTTCTGCTCCCACAGATCCCGCAGCATCGGGTAAGGGTTGACACTGAATTCATTTCCCTCGTCGTCATTTAGATAAAAGCCCAGGTGCAGGTGCACGTCAAAATTTCCGGTCGTGCCGGGGATATCGCTATATCCGGTATCACCCATGTATCCGAGGAAAGTTCCGGCTTTGACCCGCTCCCCCACGGAGAACTCTCTGGCGTACTCCGCCAGATGCGCGTAGTAAAAGTAAGCGCCGGAGTCACTGCGGATTCCAATCCGGTATCCGCCAAGCCTAAGCCATCCAATCTGTTCCACCGCACCGTCCGTCATACTGTAGATGGGATAAATCCCGCGCTGGTTTACGGTGGCCATGATATCACAGCCCTCGTGGCCTCGCTCTCCGCCGAACGTGCGGCTCTGCATCCAGCTGTCCGCAAAAGTCACCGAGGGTTCTCCCTCTGTCTGGTTTCCTCCGGAAATGCCCGGAGACCGCGCCGGCGCAACCTCCCCCACAGGGAAGCGCTCCAGGTCACTCCAAAGCGCATAGTCCTAGCCTCGGATGCGGTGAAATTCTTCCGGCCGGTACTTTTCCACAAATGCGATAGCCTTTTTCAAAAGAGCCGGATCCGTCACTGTACATTCTGTCGAAAAATACATTGCGAGCAATTCGGAGAACCCCATCAGATCTGCGTCCGCCGCCTGCCGAAAATCAGAAAGCACCTCCGCAGAGACCGTGTGATTGCGCAGATTGCGATATGCGATCTCGTAAGAAAAGCAATTTATCTGCAGTATTTTCTCCTCGATGTGGTTCAGTAAAAAGACGTCAAACAACACAAGGACTAAAAATAACAGTAACCTGCGGATGCGCTTTATATTCATAGATTTATCCGTTACATCTCTTCAAAAATTCTTTTAACAGCTTCCATACTTTTTCCGTCGAGGAGATCGACAACCGCTCCTTGGGTGTGTGGATATCATAATTGTTCGGGCCAAAGGACACGCAGTCTAAGTCGTCAATCTTCCCCGAGAGAATCCCGCATTCCAGTCCTGCATGGATCGCCTCAAATATGGGTTCTTCGTCAAACAGCTCCCGATAGACTGCACTGATTGTCCCGCGAAGTTCTGAATCCGCCCGGTACTCCCACGCCGGATAATCTCCGCTTACGGAGATCTCTCCGCCCAAAAGCTCAGCGATGTGCCCGAGCCGGTCGGCGAGTTCTTCTTTTCTGCTGGACACGCTGCTTCGCACCGATGTGACGGCCAGAAGCGCTTCCTCCTTCAATTCCAGAATCCCAAGATTTAACGAAGTCTCCACCAATCCCGGCATCACTGCGCTCATATGCTGCACGCCGTTTGGCACATTGCGCAGATAGAAAATCACCTTTGCCATCGCGCTGTAGTCAAGAATCTTAGATTCCAACTCCGCGCCGAACTCCGTCTCGATGCGGATGCCATCATCCGATGCAGCAAACTCTTTCTTCAAGATATGCGAAAGCTCCTCCATATAGCCGAGAAATTCCTCTTTTTTCTCCGACGGAATCAAAAGATGTGCCGCACACTCTCTTGGAATCGCGTTGTCCTTCAGACCGCCAGCCAGAGATACAATTCCAAGTTCCATGCGGTCGCAGACGTACTTGAGCAGTCTCCCCATGACAATATTTGCATTTGCGTGTTCTTTGTCGATCTCGCTGCCCGAGTGGCCTCCCTTTAGGCCAGTCACGGTCACTTGGACGGAGAGTCCACGCTGTGTGCTATATCTGACTGGGATTGTGGTCGATGCTGTCATTCCCCCCGCACAGCTTGTGAGAAAATGCCCCTCCATGTCCGAGTCGATGTTCAAAAGCTTGTTCCCCTTTAGCATGGACAGATCAATGACCTTCGCCCCGATCA
>CAJLGN010000353.1 GCA_905206195.1 uncultured Roseburia sp. | reverse complement strand
GGCTTAAGATCTACAAGACGAATGAACATGCTTTTATTTATAAAAAATAGAGCCGCTCTTGGCAAAAGCAGGAGGTAACCTATGAAAAAGGCAATTTACCCAGGCAGTTTTGATCCTCTCACGCTCGGACACATGGACATTATCAAGCGCTCTGCCAAAATTGTGGACGAACTGGTGGTTGGCGTGTTGAATAACAGCGCAAAAAATTCGTTGTTTTCTCTTGAGGAACGTGTTAGTATGATAAAAGAGATGACAGCACCCATACCAAATATCGCCGTCACATCCTTTGACGGGCTGCTGGTAGACTACATGAAAGAGATTGACGCGACTATTATTGTGCGCGGTCTTCGCGCTGTCACTGACTTTGAATATGAGCTTCAGATTGCCCAGACCAACCATGTGGAGAATCCTGATGTCGAGACGATTTTTCTTACCACGAGCCTGCAGTATTCGTATTTGAGCTCGACGATTGTGAAGGAGTTTGCGTCCTACGGCGGCGATATCTCCAATTTTGTTCCGGCGCAGTTGATTGACAGAATATACGGCAAGTACAAGATTGCAAAATAAGGAGCATTTTTATGGCAAGCAGAATAGAACAGATTATAGAGGAGATCGAGGAATATATCGACAACTGCAAACCGCAGACCTTTTCCTCCTCTAAGATTGTCGTGAATCGAGAAGAGATGGAGGAGCTTTTGAATGAGCTTCGGGTGAAGACTCCGGAGGAGATCAAGCGCTATCAGAAGATCATCAGCAATAAAGAAGCCATCTTGGCGGATGCGCAGGCGAAGGCGGACTCCATCATCGCGCAGGCGCAGGTGAAGACCGACGAGCTTGTGAGCGAGCACCAGATCATGCAACAGGCGTACGCACAGGCCAATGAGGTTGTCATGATTGCCACAAAGCAGGCGCAGGAGATTCTCGACAATGCCACAAATGATGCGAACAGCATCCGCATGGGAGCGATGCAGTACACCGACGATATCCTGCGGAACTTAGAGCGGACAATTTCGCACTCCATGGATACTGCAAAAGCGCGCAACGACGCATATATGAGTTCACTGCAGGGATTTTTGGATGTCGTCACAACCAACCGCGCGGAGCTAAATCCCTCGGTGGAGGAATCATCACCGAAAAAAACCTCCACCGCTTCTAATGATCTCCCAAAGGTCGAGATCACATCTGATCTGCTCGGTTGATTGCCACAATTAGATCTGAATCCACAGGGTAACAGCCCATGCGAGGAGGGCGGAGCAGAGGGCAAACAGCACCTTTTGAAGACAGTATTTTTTCAGTGAGAGACCGGTATCCTTGATCATGGAGCTGGTCTGTGCGATGCCGGATAGACCGCCGAACGCGGTGAAACCCATCGCCAGGATGTATCTGCCTCCGTCACTTGCAGGAGCTCCGTCCAACAGCTGGATTCCGTTTGTGAGTTCTGTGAGTCCGATGGCGATAAGCCGCACCATCCTGGATGTGGGTAGCGCCTGAAGCATGGAGGCGATCATGGAAAACAGCATAATGTAGCCACCGAGTCTGGTCAGTGTTTCAAAACCGTTCATGATACCGGCATCTATGATTTTAAAATTCATTTGAGATCCTGATGCCGGCATTTTTTTCATGTGGGAATCGGATGTCGCTCGATCCCGCCGCAGGAGAAATCCGCCGGTCAGAAGCGGTGGAAGAAAGAGAATCCCGTAGCTTATGGGGGCTAGGGTCGGCATGTGAAGCTGTTGGCATAAGATGTAACTGCTGATAAATACAGGGCTGATATTGTTTGTCACGACAAACAGAATATCCGCTTCTTTTTTTTCGATCCCGCCGCATTTTAGTAATTCGGCACAGTTCTTACTCCCCATCGGAAATCCAAATAGAAACCCGGAGAGCAGAATGAAGGCACCATTGTCGCTGACGTGGAATAATTTTTTTAGCCCAGGGGCAAAAAAACGATTGATGTATTGCAGATACCCCGAGTGGATGAGCACACTTGATAGCACCCTATCATTTGCAATCATTTGAACCTGTGCTTCCCTGTCCGGTACCGAGTCTCTAT
>CAJLGN010000352.1 GCA_905206195.1 uncultured Roseburia sp. | reverse complement strand
AACCCCGAGTGCATCCGATGTGGAACATGTATCAGCGTATGCCCAAAGAACGCAATACATACGACGCTTGCGAGAAAAAAATAACAGACGGCGGTATGCTGCCCTGCACGGGAGCACACCGCCTGCCTTTTCTAAAGTCCATCCATTTCTATTCACGCTATTTTCGTTTTCGCGGAAAAATATGCCGTAGGAACACATAAAACACAAGGATAACGGCACACAGAGATTGCTGGGAAAATACAACTTTACCTTTTCCACCGCATTTTGTACAGGGCTCCGGGGAAGTTCCAAGCTGCATGTCGGTGGTACAGATGATGCTTGAGCTGATTAAGAGTGCCATCACCCATAGCCCCATAACCACGTTCCGCGTCACCTTTCGCAGAAGCTGAGCAAGGTCATCCCCGGCATGGAGATCCAGATGAATCTTTGTCTGCCCCTTCTGGCACCCCGTGAGAATGTCCGCCACCAGAGCCGGGATATCGATGGCTTTGCGCACTGAGCGGTACAGGCTTTTTCCTCCTGACCTCAACTCCTTTTTCCAGTTCTCCTCGCGCAGGAAGCGCCCTTTCAGACGGGCAGCGGCGATGTCAACCATATTAATTTCAGGGCTGATTTCCGCCAGAACACCCTCCACGTGCGTCAACCCGCGGGCAAGCAATGTCAGACCGTGCGGCATGGTGATTTTATTCTCTTTCATAATCTCCATCAGATCCTGTATGATCCGTGTCACATCGATGGATCCCATATCGGCAGTGCCATACTTTGTCATCAGATCACGGAGGTCCTCATAGAGTTTTCCCTGATCTGGCTTCTCCCGGAATTCTCCAAGTGCCAGCACCGCGTCTTGAATCAAGCCGATATCGTCGAGCGCGATCCCCTCGATCGCCCGCCCGATCTGCTCTTTGTCCCGCTCACTTAAGTACCCCATCATGCCCATATCCATCCACACAATCTTCCCGCCATAGATGCACACATTGCCCGGGTGGGGATCCGCGTGGAAAAATCCATCTTCCATCACCTGCTTAATAAAGTGATCTACAAACTTGCTCCCGATCTCATTCAGGTCATACCCCTCTTTTTGCAGATTTTCCTTGTCATCGATTGCGATTCCGTCGATGTATTCCATCACAAGCACATGGGACGTCGTGTATTCCCGGTAGAGCACGGGTGTGTCGACAAATACCACATTCTTATTTTTTCGGGAAAACTCCTCCATGTTGGCTGCTTCCGTGAGAAAGTTCATCTCCTCCTGCGTCACGCGCCACAGTTCATCGAGCACCAGATTGAGGTCAACCATGTCCCGGATGCTCATGGGCGGAAGAAGCCGCACCACCTTGTGCATCAGCCCAATATCCCGCGCCATTGTCTCGTAAATCCCTCTCCGCTGCACCTTGATGACCACCTTCTCGCCAGTCTTTAAGGTCGCTCTGTGCACCTGTGCGATGGACGCCGCCCCCAGAGGGGTCTCCCAAATCTCGGAAAACTCTTCCTTCCAGGAGCACCCAAATGCATCCTCCAAAGTCTCCTTTACCTGTGCAAATGGCATCGGCGCAACTTCAGAGCAGAGCTTCATCAGCTCCTCGCAGTAGCTCTGCGGAAGGATATCCGAGCGCAGGGACATCAACTGTCCCAGTTTGATATAGGTCGGTCCCAGATCCTCCAGAATCATCCGGAGCTTTTCCGGGGACACCCCTCTTGTAATTGCATGTTTTCGGAGGACAGCCGTGATTTCCTTCAAGCGTTCCCCATAGCGGCCCGATTTATTTTTCTCCGCTTCTTCTCTCATGCGTCCTCTTCTTTTTCATCCTTCCGGTTTCCGCTATCGCCCCCTTTTTCCAGCTCTGCAATCTGCTCCTTTAATCCTTCCAGCTGCTCCGGTGTCATCGCTCCCAAAAGTTCCTTTAACTCCTCCGGCGTGGACGGCTTGATAGAGACATTCACATTGTCTTTGAGCGTCTCCTTGATGTTGTGCCGGAGCTCCTGGTTCAAAACCTTCCCCTGCTCTACCGTGATCTCTCCTTTTTTCACCAGTTCATCCAAAATTTCTTTGGATTTCTCGGCGGTCA
>CAJLGN010000351.1 GCA_905206195.1 uncultured Roseburia sp. | reverse complement strand
TAAGCTGCTTTTTTTGCCATCTCACTCTTCCTTTCCCACAAAATTCCGTTCCAAATTTTGCCGCCTTTGCTTAGGATATCACACTCCCTCACCCTGTGCAAGTAGAAAAGAGTGCAAAAACGAACTTTTGTTCTGTTCATTTTCACACTCTATTTTTCCACGGACACGTCCTTTTTATCCTAGCAGAAAAGGTTTGACATCAACCTCTTTTACATTATTCCAGCACATTTTCTTGCTTTTTCACGTACTGCATATGGGCGATCACCATCATAGCGATCTTGAAGGTCATCGCGTCATCAAAACGCCGGATGTCAAGCCCGATGGCCCGCTCCATGCGCTCCAGGCGATACACCAGCGTATTGCGGTGCACATAAAGCTGCCTGGCCGTCTCTGAGATATTCAGATTGTTCTCAAAAAACTTCTGTATCGTCGTGGATGTCTCCTCGCTAAATACATCCGGCACCTCCTCGCCGAACACTTCGTGAATAAACATCTCGCAGAGCGACATCGGGAGCTGGTAAATCAGCCTTCCGATGCCAAGATAGCGGTATACAATAACCTCCTTCTCCGCATAAAAAATTCTTCCAACTTCCAGAGCCATCTTTGCCTCCTGATAAGATCTGGCGATATCCTGCAGATTCTTCACCCGGTTGCCATATCCAACACGAACGCGCACCATCGCCTCCGCATGCATATTGTCGACGATCATCGCTGCCAGGGATTCCAGCTCCTCGTCTGTCCCCATATCCCTCGTGTCCTTGATGAGAATGATGCTCTGCTCGTCCACCTCCGTGACGAAGTCCCTCGCCTTTGTCACGAACAGATTCTTCACCAGCTCCATCGCAGTGGTATCCTTCTTCCCATCAAGTTCAATGACGAACACGACACGCTCACTCTGCTCGATATGTAGCTTCTGCGCCTTGTTGTACATGTCCACCACAAGCATATTCCCCAGCAGGACGTTTTGCATAAAATTATTCCGGTCAAAATGCTCCATGTATGCAGCTACCAGGTTTCTGATCTGGCACACAGCAAGCCGGCCAACCATGTAGGCATCCTCCATCTGGGAGTGTGTCAGGAGCACATCCTCCAATTCCCCCTCCACGAGCACCTTAAAAAAATGGCATCCGGAGAGCATCTGGCTCTCCGCCATGGAATCTGCAAAGACTTCGACCGCCTGCTCCATATCCATCTCGGGGGCAAACGTCGCAGCCACCTGCTTCCCTTTCTCTGTGTAAAGTGCAAGATCGATTTTGGATATATCTTTGATCTCCTCCAATGCCGCCTGAATCTTGTGATTTGATATCATCTGTAGTCTACCTCTCCCGCTATCATCAGCCACCAGACGCCTGATGATTTCTATGGCAACAAAAACTGGGTACAAAATGCACCCAGTTTATCTCTGTGATTGATTCAATTCTAATGGATTAGTTGGTGATTGTCAATTCAGTTTCTTTGTCAAACACGTGAATCTTCTCCGGATCCATCGCCAGTGTGATGTGGTCGCCCATGCGCGCTGTCGTTCTCGAATCCACCTTCGCCGTCATAGCGCCTCCGGCCACTGTGAAGTACAATAATACCTCGGAACCAAGCAACTCATATCCTGTCACATCCGCATCAAATGCACAGTCCTTGTGCGCCTCGATCTCAATCTGGGAATCTCCGATATCCTCCGGTCTGATACCCATGACAACCGTCTTGCCATTGTATCCGCCGTCCGCCAGCTTCTTCGCTTTTGCGGGAGGGAGAACAACCGTTGTATTCTCGAAGGAAAGTGTCACTTTCTCGCCCTCAACTTTGCACACAGCATCCACAAAGTTCATCTGCGGGGAGCCAATAAAGCCAGCCACGAATAAGTTGTTCGGCTCGTTGTATAATTTCTGCGGGGAATCCACCTGCATGATCACGCCGTCCTTTAACACGACGATTCTCGTACCCAAAGTCATAGCCTCAGTCTGATCATGTGTTACGTAGATGATGGTCGCTTTTAATCTGTTATGTAAGGAAGCGATCTCGGCGCGCATCTGCACACGAAGCTTTGCGTCCAGATTGGACAGCGGCTCATCCAT
>CAJLGN010000350.1 GCA_905206195.1 uncultured Roseburia sp. | reverse complement strand
AAAGGGCCAAAGTCTTAGGAAAGAAGTCGTCTATCTAAAGCGTATTTCCATGGGACCGCTCAAGCTCACCGAAGACTTAAAACCCGGGGAGTACCGGGCACTGACGGGGGATGAATTGTCGGCGCTGCGCCGCAGTGGAGTTTAGCAAAGGAGAAAGATTTATGAATGGATTTTTACCAATCAGCAGATCGGATATGGAGGCGGCTGGGATTGCCCAGCTGGATTTTGTCTATGTCTGCGGGGATGCCTACGTGGACCATCCCTCCTTTGGACATGCCATCATCTCACGAATTTTGGAGGCGCACGGCTACAGTGTCGGAATCATCGCCCAGCCAGACTGGCGCGATAGTTCCTCCATCGACATTCTGGGTGAGCCGAGGCTCGGGTTCCTCGTGTCGGCTGGAAATATGGACTCGATGGTGAATCATTATTACGTGTCAAAAAAACGGCGTGCCACAGATGCGTTTACGCCGGGCGGCGTCATGGGAAAGCGCCCGGACTACGCCACGATTGTCTATTGCAATCTGATTCGGCAAATTTACAAACACAAGCCGATCGTTATCGGCGGGATCGAGGCGAGCCTGCGCCGCCTCGCCCACTACGATTACTGGTCGAACCGGATGAAGCGCTCAATCCTCCTCGACTCCGGGGCAGATATCATCTCGTACGGGATGGGGGAGCGCAGCATCGTTGAGATTGCGGACGCGCTGAATGCTGGGCTTGCTGCCCAGGATATCACCTTCGTCGACGGGACGGTCTATAAGACGAGGGACAGGGAGTCTATCTGGGATGCGATCGAATTGCCGCACTACGAGATGCTGCTCGCGGACAAGAAGGAATATGCCAAGAGCTTTTACACACAGTACCGCAACACAGATCCGTTTGTGGCCAAGCGTCTCTTTGAGACGTACGATGGCAAGATGTTTGTCGTGCAGAATCCACCGGCAAAGCCTCTGACGCAGCGAGAGATGGATCAGGTGTACGCCCTGCCATACCAGCGGACGTACCATCCAAGCTACGGAGCGCAGGGCGGTGTCCCAGCGATCGAGGAGATCAAGTTCTCGCTGGTGAGCAACCGCGGCTGCTACGGGGGGTGCAGCTTCTGTGCGCTGACTTTCCACCAGGGCAGAATCATTCAGACCAGAAGCCATGAGTCCATCGTCTCGGAGGCGGAGAAAATCGTCTGGGATTCGGATTTTAAAGGGTATATTCACGACGTGGGCGGACCGACTGCGAATTTCAGAGCGCCGTCGTGCGACAAGCAGATGCAAAAGGGTGTTTGTCCCGACAGGCAATGCCTGTTCCCAAAGCCCTGCAGGAACCTTAAGGTAGACCATGAGGATTACCGTAAGCTCCTTAGAAGATTGCGTGAACTGCCTAACGTGAAGAAGGTGTTCATCCGATCGGGAATCCGCTTCGACTACCTCATCTACGACGAGGATCGCACCTTCCTGCGCGAGCTGTGCGAGCATCACGTCAGCGGGCAGTTAAAGGTTGCACCCGAGCACATCTCAAACGCCGTTTTGGAAAAAATGGGAAAGCCCGGCGTCGAAGTGTATCGGAAATTTTCGAAGGCTTACCGTGATATG
Source organism: uncultured Roseburia sp. (assembly GCA_905206195.1). GTDB lineage: Bacteria > Bacillota > Clostridia > Lachnospirales > Lachnospiraceae > Roseburia. Next base: position 515 of record CAJLGN010000350.1, on the reverse strand, counting down.
AACGAGAAGCTTGGGAAAAAACAGTATCTGGTTCCCTACCTCATGTCCTCGCATCCAGGTTCCACATTAAAGGAGGCCGTGGAGCTTGCAGAATTTTTGCGAGATCTGGGGTATATGCCGGACGAGGTGCAGTATTTTTATCCGACACCCTCCACAATATCGACCTGTATGTACTACACGGGGCTTGACCCGCAGACGATGCAGCCGGTCTATGTGGCGGTAAATCCCCACGAAAAGGCCATGCAGCGGGCCCTGATCCAGTACCGCAACCCGAAGAACTATGATTTGGTTGTGGAGGCGCTCACAAAGGCGGGGCGAACGGATTTGATCGGCTTTGACAAGAAGTGCCTGATCCGTCCAAGACCGTTGAAAAATAGCGGGAACTCAGGTGTGAAGCGAGATTCTGATGGCAGGAAGACAGCCGGAGGCAGGAGGGCGGGGAAATCGGCGCGGGAAACAAACCACAGGAAAACGACGATCCGCAATGTGCATCGGAAAAAAGCAGTGCCCAAATA
>CAJLGN010000349.1 GCA_905206195.1 uncultured Roseburia sp. | reverse complement strand
GAGGAGGCGCTCGGCGCGCTCGGCTGTGAGTGTGAGATCATCCATGTAAAAAAAGAGGAGTTTGATCATGGAGGGACAAGAAATCTCGGCGCGAAGAGCTCTGACGCGGATGTCATCGTATTTATGACGCAGGATGCGGTTCCGGCGGATGCACATCTGATTGAGCGGCTGACGGAGTCATTTGTCGCTGATATGCAGCGGGAGATGTCAGGAGCGGTGGCAGTCGCGTATGCCAGGCAACTTCCAAATGAGGACTGCGGCCCGGTGGAGTGCTACACAAGACAGTTTAATTACCCGGAGGACGGGCGAAAAAAGACGAAAGCGGATTTAAATGAGCTGGGAATCAAGACATATTTTTGCTCGGATGTGTGCGCGGCATACCGCAGGGACATTTTCGAGGCACTGGGGAGATTTGAGACGCCGGCAATATTTAACGAGGATATGTTTTTTGCGGCCCGTGCGATCGAGGCGGGCTATGCGGTGGAATACGTGGCGAAAGCGCGGGTTATTCACTCTCACAACTATACAGTTGGGCAGCAGTTTCGACGCAATTTTGATCTGGCAGTATCACAGGCAGATCACCCGTGGATTTTTGCGCAGGTCAGTGCGGAGTCGGAGGGGATGCGGCTGGTGAAAAGCACAGTGCGTCATCTGTGCGCCATCGGAAAACCGTGGCTTATCTGGAATCTGGGGTGGCAGTGCGCGGGGAAATATGCGGGCTATTTTATGGGAAAGCGCTATAGAAGCTTGAAGAGGAAGCAGATATTAAAGTGTACGATGAGTCCCGACTATTGGAGAAGAATGTGGGGGGAATCTTAACATACACGCCGTATGTGATTGGGGTGAGATAGAGGCAGTCAAACGCCTTCTGGAAAACAGGAATCCCTGCTTTTGCAGGAGGAGAATGAAGTGGAGTAGAACTTTTTATGAAGAAAAGAAGTATCTGGGTATTATTTTGGGCATTGGTGTTTATCGGAGCCTTTCTGACACTCTCTCAGATTGGATACTCTGATGGCGACGATGCCTATTTTTACCGTCACGCGAACAGCATGGGTTTTTTTGAGTATCTGGGATGGCGCTACGAGACGTGGGTCGGCCGTCTGGCGGCGGAGGCTCTGGTGTATGTGACTTTCCGCCTGGGACTTGGATTCTGGCGTGCGGTAAATGCAGGGATGCTGATTTTACTTCCGATCGGGGTGCTGCGCCTGGCTGCGAAGGTAGCCAGAGTTCCGGAGGGAGGGCTTGTGGACTGGCGCAGCAGATGCCCGGCGTGCGCGAGCGGGGATTATCGGGATATGGGGTTTGGGGCTGCCATAGCCAGCGTTGCGGGCTATTTTCTGATGAGTGTCATGACCCTTGGGTACGCGGCTGTCTGGGTAAATGGTTCCATCTTTTACACATGGTCGTTCACCTGTGGGTTATGGGCGCTTGTGCCGGCGGCAGATTTTGTATTCCGCACGGAGCCTGCAGTGCGGGGGAGGTGGCATGTCGGTGTCGAGTCTGGGGGAGTCGCCTTCAGAAAGTTTCTCTGCGCCATTGTGTGTTCCGTCATCGCCGCCATGTCAATCGAGCAGATGGGGGCGGTACTTTTGGTTTTTCTGCTGCTTGCCCTGGTGTACGGAATCTTAAAATGGCGGAGGGTGCATCTGCTGTTAGCCGTGCAGGCAGGTGTGACGCTGCTCGCCTACGGAGTGCTTTTCGCCGCGCAGGGCAACCATATCCGCGTGGCTGAGGAAATACTGACCTGGATGCCGGAATTTGAGACGATGCCCTTAGGGCAACATCTGTTCATCACACTGCACTGGCTGCTGTCCTCCTTCGCCAATGAAAACAAATTGTTCCTCTGTGGCATATGGATTGCGGGGATTCTGCTTTTGCTCCAGAAAAAAAATCGGACGGCGGTGGATGCGGTATGCGTGGGACTGGCAGGGGTTTTCACAGCCGCAGCGCTGCTCCCATACGTGGGAGTGAAGGTGCTGTCAGAGTTTGGGATGCAATATCTGAATATTACAAGCTGCATAGAGCACGTCCCTGAGGCGGCGAAAATGACCGGAATGATGAATTTTGCAATGCTTTGGTGGGCACTGGCGCTTTTATATACCGCTG
>CAJLGN010000348.1 GCA_905206195.1 uncultured Roseburia sp. | reverse complement strand
ATCATCTGCGCCTGCTCCCCGGCAGCGTCCCCCCACTGCCCGCCCCGCGGCATCCCAAACTTCCACGGCTCGCCCCCGCGCCTTCTCCCCCGGATGCCACGCGCCAGCACATAATTCTCCATACAATCAATATCTTCGTCGCGAAGCAAATCTCCATCCTTCCCCAGCAAAATCGGAGCCACAAGTCCGCTGCGCAAAAACCGGAATATACTTTGGTAAGAAAAATCGTACTCGACGACCTCCAGCGCCGCCCGGATAAACTCGATGAAAGGGTGAAAGAGAATATTTCTGGTCTGATCGATAAAATACGGTATCCCGTACTTCTCAAAAATTTCGGGCACATAGTTGGCGTAGCCCGGGACATCACCTGTCACCACCGCAATATCCCGGTAGCGATAGCCCTGCTCCCGCACCAGCCGGGCAATTCTCCGCGCCACAAACGAGAGTTCCTCCCTCGGATCCTTGACGCTGGCGATACTGATACCCTCCACTCTCCCCTGCCACTTCCGGTGGGTTGGACGAAAGAGATTCTGCTCCATAAAAAATAGCTCCGGTGCTCCGCGGTAACGCTTTTTCTCCCCCGGCTCTAAGACAATGGGATCCTCGATCGACACGGCGAGCTCCGACGCTGTCCTCTGCAATGTCCCCACAGTCTTTTTGCTCATTGCAAACAACTCGTGCACGCCTCTGCTGTGGTAAAAATCTTCTCTGATGTCCATCGACACTGACACAAGCACGCGCTCTGCCAGAGGCAGCAGCACCCGCAGCAGCTCATTCTGGATCGGTGTGAACCCAGTAAACTCGTCGAACACGATGACGCTGCCCCGCAGCAGCGCAGACTCCTCCGCCACATCACAGAGAAGCGAAAGCACTTCCTCCGCCGTGATATAGTTGCCCTCGATGCTTGTCCGGAAGCCGCGGTACATCGTCAAAATATCCTGCATCTTCCGGCGCAGAGCCTCCCCCACCGCCCCAGACTGCAAAAACTTCTCCAGCTCCTCCGGGGTGACATTGTACTGGGTCAACTCAGAGATCAGAGATTTTATCTCCCCGATATATCCCATCTTATTTAAATTCCCGCCGAGCACATGCAGATTCTGCCGCTCCTGCTCCGCCACCTTGCGCAGCAAAAGATTTTTGCCCGTCTCCTCCAAAATGACGAGATCCTGCTTTCCGAGCTCATCAAACACACGGTACGCAAGCCTCGCAAAGCTCAGCACATCCACATTCATAATGGCATGGTTCTTCTGTCGGTTCACGAGCTCCCGCTGCGTCTGCATGGTGAACTGCTCCGGCACCAGAATCAGAAAATTCTGATCTGGGCATTTTCCCGCCCGCTCTAAAATATGCTCATAAAGGTAATCGGATTTCCCGCTCCCCGAATTGCCAAAAATAAACTGTAATGACATAGGCTCTCTCCCGTTTTCTTGCTTTCGTGTCCATTCTACCATACCCCAATTTTTCTTCCAAATGATATTTTCCTAAAATATACCCCGCGCTTCCGATCCTCTTCTCTATATTTTTCTGAATATTTTTCATAATACTTCATTTTTTCTGTTAATTAAGAAATTGCTTCGACCGATATATAAGATAGAAACAAAAAAATCATTCGACTTTATGTTCTGTATTCCAATGGAAAGGAGGAGGAGTGTCGCAATCTATGTAGAAGGAATCTCACTCGTGTTACCCGTTCTCCCAGTCAGCCGTGTCGGGAAGTTCACCGCACAAAATGAGCGCCAGGAGAGAAAAAGGCAAAATCCCCCCTCCTTTGCATCCGTGCTTGGCTCCATCCTGCAGAGGGAGGATGCCGACACCTCCCACAATTTTGATGCCCGTGCCTGATCTTTTACAGGCGGCATAAAAAGGGCTGCCGCAAAATACGATATCAACGCACCGTTTCTTGTAGAAACTGCACACAAGCCGGTGATGAAATTTGTATTTTGCGGCAGCCTCTCTCTATCTGCATCTCTCTTTAATCACAGAGTCCCACAGCCTCCTTCGCAAGGCGATCGGCCTCCTCATTGCCCTCCACGCCCGCGTGCCCCTTGACTTTTACAAAATGGATCTGAATCCGATCTCGCACCGAACAGATAAAATCGTGGTACGCGATTGTCCCCTT
>CAJLGN010000347.1 GCA_905206195.1 uncultured Roseburia sp. | reverse complement strand
GTAATTTGCCGGATCTCCTACGATCGTCTCAAACATTTCAACGACCGCCGCTCCGTCTGCAATCCCATAGCTTTTTAGATAATCCGCCACATCCGCACGGTCCCATCCTTTATAATGAATCCCCATGTCAACATAGGCATACAATCCCAGCGTGAGCGCCTCGTTCACCGATATCAACTTTGCGAGCTCCGACTCCAGTCCGCTGATCCCGTAAGAATAATGCTCAACGTAAGTCGCCCAGCCCTCCGCATAACCGGAATAGGAAAACATATTGCGAATCAGCGGCAGATCGCAGGAATTGGTGTAGCAATTCTGGTACAGATGGCCCGGGTAACCCTCGTGTGCCATCGTCGGATACAAATCCATGAGCGCACCGTCGCCAAGGTACTTCTCATTGATATAAATCACATTGTTTTGGCTGTCATCCACCGGCGTCATCATATAAAATGCGGGGCTCATAAATTCCTGCATTGAAGGCGCGACATATTTGATGGTGTACGCTGTCTTAGGGGGCTCCGGAAAATCTTTGGCAACTTTCGCCATCAGATCTTCCATGATAGCGCCAGGTTCCTTCACCGGAAACTCATAATTATCCGAACGCTCCAAAAGCTGTGGATTTTCCGTAAAAAGAAGCCGCATCTCATTGAGACCTGTGCGTATAAACTGTTCGGTTCGATCCATCATCTGATTTACAGAATCATCAGATCCCGTCGCAGTTCGCACAAGGTACTCATAATACTTCTTTCCATCTGCATAGTGGCAGAGGCCCAGCTCATTTTTTCCGCTTCCGCGAAGTGCGGAGAGCTCCTCTGAAAGCATCCGAAAGCCGTCTGTCACCTGTGTCGTGACAAACTCTGTGTTCCGCTCCTTGTAGGACTGCCGCTCCTCCTCGGAAAGTCCATCAAATTTGTCAATCTTATCGTTGAAGACTTCAATCATATAGTTGCTCTGCGGGTCCTCGACAAATTTGTCGCACTGCACAATCAGCGCATCCACCGTATAGTCAGGCATGAACAGCCCGGCCTGCGCCTTTTGCTTCTCGAACGCGATGACATCTGCAAACAGATCATCCATCTCCTCTGTCAGTGTGAGACAATCCTCGATATCCTGTCTGGTGCGAAATGTGTACTCGGCAAGCACCACCGGAAGCTGGCTCTGGTAACCGCCTGTCGGCCTTAAGAACTCGGTGTAGAGGATCATATCCTCCACGGAGAGCTCTGTTTCTGCATAGTCCATCAAAATATCATAAGTGATCCTTTGATCTTCCCGCAGTGCTTCCTTGTCAAATTGCGAAAGTTCCTCCTCAAGCGCATGCAGCTCCTCGTAATTCTTCTCCACTTCCTCCATTGAGATCTCCCCGAGGGAAACCTCATAGTCCCCGATGCCATAATTTTCCGGGTGCGCCAGTGTGTAGTGCAGATTAATTGTATTCTTCACAACACTCTCGCGAAACATCTCATCTACATAAGCGTCGAACTCCCCGGCGGCCATCTGCTCTGCGCCTGTCTTCTCCGCACGGATCTGTCCGGCCCACGCACAGCCAAAAGACAAGAGCATACCGCCGATGAGCGCCGCGCCCACGCACCTTCTTACAATCCAATATTTTCCCATAAGCATTTCCCCCTAATCCTTCGGTATCCTCCGAAACTCGTTAAAATCTTTCACCACTTCCCGCACGCACCAGACAAGTGTGTCGAAAGCGCCAGCCTTGTAGAGATTGATCAGTATCATTCCAATCGGAATTGCCAGAATCATCCCGAGCACGCTGCTAATCCGATAGCCGACGTACATAAAGAATAGAGCCGCAAAGGAATCCATTCCCACAGAGTCTCCAATCAGCTTTGGCTGCACAATCTGATGTACCACCAGAGCTACCGCATACAGGATTAACATACCAAACGCCGTGGCATAATTTCCGGAAAAAAATTTGATGATTGCCCACGGGCAGAGCACTGTGCCCGCCCCAAACACAGGAAGCATGTCCAAAAAAGCGATGCCAAAACCGATCAGCCACGCGTAGTTCACATCCAAAATCATCAGACCGATTGTCACAACAACATAAATCACTCCCATAATCTTAAACTGCGCCTTAAAGACGGAAAATTTGTGCGGGCGCGGGCGGTTTTGGCCTG
>CAJLGN010000346.1 GCA_905206195.1 uncultured Roseburia sp. | reverse complement strand
TGTTTCTGATGACAGACAAAATAATAAAAACTCTCCCTGCGGTCCAAAAACATCAACTGTGCACCCGCAACTCCAAGCTCCGGTGCAATTTCCGAGAAAAGCTCCGCCGTATCCCTGGATAATTTCTCCAGACAAATCACCAGCGTATCCAGCTTCTTCGGTACTCTGAGACTTCCCGCCAGCAGAATCAATTTCTTCAGATAGAGCGCCAGCAGCCGGCGCGCCGGATACGTCTCCCCATCCACAAAAACCATCTCTGCGCGGAGCGCTCTGCCGAGCAACTGCCCGTGTGCGCGCTCCCCCTGTGTCTCTGCCAGCCGTCTGGCCTCCTCCCCGACAAGCCACTGGTCAATCCCTCTTTTCTTTGCGATTGCAACCGGTATCTGGAACACCTCGCTCCCCGCCGTGGCACTGAAGGTCTCCGGCTCTCTCATATTCAGTTCATAATAGCTGACGACAGCATTCCAGTCATCCAGATCTATCCCGAGATAAAAATGATTTTCCATCGCAACAATCCTCTGATACTCACAGCAGCCCAAAGATATCCTCCGTCCGCCTGAGCACTCTGTAATAGTCTTTCATCTGGTGTCCAAGCGCCTCCCCGTCCGAGTGTGCAATCTGACGCAGCATCTCATTGAGCCTCCGATAGCGCCCATCTCCCACACCATCTGGTCCATTGGGACTGCTGATGCAGCCGCTCGCAAGTGTATGAGCTTCTCCCTGTTCCTCCTCGGTGATGTAGTACTGCACAGTCTCCCCGAAAAACAGGAGAAACGGCCGCACGTATAGGCCGTCGTACATCTCCGTTAATTCCTCGCTCTGGTACGCCTCCTCCCCCGTGCGAAAATGGAGCGTCACCCTTCTGCCGGGATCTGTGCGGTACTCTAGGAAACTCTCATCGCACAAATGATATTTTTGCAACAGTCCCACCTCAAATGTTCGGTAAAATTCAAAGAAACGCATCTGCCCGGTGTATTCCGCCAAAAGCGCATCCGCAATTTGCCGCTGCGTTTCTGTCAGCGATTTCTTTTCCGCGAGATATTTGAGCAGTCCCAGCCTGCAGGCCTCATTGAGCTCCTCCCCGCCAAGATAGCGCTCCTGCAGTTGCACAAACACATGCGTCGGAACGATCGCATCCCGCCTTACATAGCAGTTCGCAAAACAGGACAGATATGCTGTGCAAAGCCAGTCTCTGCCGCCCCCCGCACAGTAGCTCTCGTAAATTTCTTCCGCGCACGGTGTGTAATCCGCAGTGTAGAGCATCTGGGTCAAAATCCGCTCCTCCAGATCGAAAGTGTCAATCAAAAACTCCCCCGCAGCCCTCCACATCCGCACCATCTCTCTTGTGGCCCCAGTAAAATATTTGCAGAGATAAATAAGCAGAACATCGCTATATTTCCCCAGCAAAAATGTGCTCTCCACAAACCCCAAAAGAAAATCGTCCTCCTCGAAGCCGATGTCCGTGATCGCGTAGCTGCAAAGTGACACCCGAGCGTCACCCCCCAGGTAATCGTATCCGTCCGCCTGGACCATCTGATAGGCCCTGTCGTACCGGTGTGCCTCCGTCAAAAGCTCGATCAGACGACGCCGCGCAGCAATCGGCAGACGCTCCGTCTCCGCCTGCGCGATATATTGCCCCAGCGCGTTATCCCTGTGTGAAAAATCAAGCTCCTGCCCCCGGTAAAAATCGAGAAGCTTTGCCAAAAGCTCTGCCCTGTAACTTTTTTTGAGCCGCTGTGACTGCAAAAGCTTCCACAGACATATCTCCATCGATGGCTGATCGACCCTTTCCCCATCCTGCTCAAAAGAATAAAGCAAGTAGGAAAACTCGTCCGGAGCCAGCGCAAGACAGCGCTCGATATAGGTCTTTGGATTCATCAACGGTTCATCCCGATACGTCACGCTCCCGCAAAAACGATTCCCCTGCAGATCGCAGAGCACAACACAGTAATTTTCGGTGTACGCCTGAAAATAGGCCGTCCCATTCACAACCTGGACGCACTGCACTTCCTCCAGCTCCTCATGCAAAATCACAGCCTGTGACACCTTTTTTCCTACGCACGTCAGCTTGTGCGTAAAAAGAACCCCTGCGAGCAGGAATACTGTTGATCTTTAATAACTAAATCAAGGACCTCCGGTCCTACAATGGT
>CAJLGN010000345.1 GCA_905206195.1 uncultured Roseburia sp. | reverse complement strand
GTCATTGATTACAATGGCACCCCAGGATACATAAAGAATGAATTTTTGACCTATGATCTGCCGCAGACGGGCACTGGCAATGCCGGAACGGCGGGGGGTGATGCCGCTCTCTCTGAGGGCGCGGAGATTACCCTGGCGCAGACAGTCAACATCCGTTCTTCTATGAGCGAGACATCCGATCGTGTCGGGACGGCCTACACGGGAGAGAAGGTCACAGTCGTTATGACCTATGCGGAGGGTTGGACAAAGGTGACATGGAACGGCAAGACAGGTTACATCAAATCATCATTATTACAGTAAGATAGTAAACGGAGACTTTTCGCAAGTGAAGTCTCCGTTTTTCCCATATGGGAGAGTATTGTGGGGGGGAGGGAGATATGGAAGAACGGGGAACGCGGATCAATAAATTTTTGAGTGAGGCGGGTGTCTGTTCCCGGAGAGAGGCGGACAGGCAGATTGCACAGGGGAATGTCACGATAGACGGAAGAACCGCGGAGACGGGGATGAGAGTTTGGCCGGGGCAGCAAGTTCTCCTCGGGGGAAAGGCGGTCAGGAAAGAGGGCGAGATGATTCTTTTAGCATTTCACAAGCCGGTGGGGATTGTCTGCACGGCGGAGAAGCGGGAGAAGAATAACGTCATAGACTATATCGGTTACCCGAAGCGCATTTATCCAGTGGGGCGGTTGGATAAGGATTCTGAGGGGTTGCTTTTGTTGACGAACAACGGAAATATTGTCAACAAGATGATGCGGGCAGGCAATCTGCACGAGAAGGAATATATCGTGACAGTCAACAAGCCGGTCACGGAGGCTTTGTTGCGTGGACTTGGCGGCGGTGTGCCGCTTGTGGAGCTCGGCGCTACGACAAGGAAGTGCAGGGTCGAACGCCTTGGAAAGCGGAAGTTTAAGATTGTGCTGACGCAGGGGCTGAATCGGCAGATACGGCGGATGTGCGAGTATTTTGGCTACCGCGTCGAAAAACTGGTGCGCGTCCGTATTATGAACATAGAACTGGGAAGTTTAGAGAGTGGAAGATATCGTGATGTGACGCAGGAGGAGTATCAGACGCTTCTTAAAATGATACAAAATTCGTCGAATGAAACGGTCATTCCAGGAAAGGAAATATACGGACAGAGAGAGTTTGGAGGAAAGAGATGGCAGGGGAAATGACACCGGAAAAGAGAGTGAAAGCGCTCAGGGAGCAGATTGCATACCACAGTGATAGATACTATAACGAGGACGCGCCGGAGATTTCGGATTATGAATTTGATATGCTGATGCAGGAGTTAAAGCGGCTTGAGCGGGAGCACCCGGATCTTGTGACGAGCGACTCGCCGACACAGAAAGTCGGCGGTGCGGCAAAGCGCACGGCGGGCATTCTTGTCCGTCACAATGTGCCGATGTTAAGTCTTCAGGATGCGTTTTCCAGAGAGGAAATCTACGATTTTGTGGAACAGATGAGGGAGCAGCTTGACGATCCGGAGTTTGTCGTGGAGTATAAGATCGACGGTCTCTCCCTGGCGCTTCGCTACGAGAACGGAGAGCTTATTCTGGCGCAGACGAGGGGGGACGGGATCAATTTCGGCGAGGATGTCACAGCGAATGCGAAGGTGATACCGGACGTGAAAAAGAGACTTAAAAATGCGCCCGAATATCTGGAGGTCCGCGGCGAAGTCTATATGAAGAACGGCGCGTTCAACGCGGTCAACGAGAAGCAGGAGCTCCTCGGGAAGAAGCCGTTTGCAAATCCTAGAAACTGCGCGGCGGGGACACTGCGTCAACTTGATGTCTCAGTGACGAAAGAGCGGGGGTTATCCCTGTTCATTTTCAATATCCAGGACATCAGAGGCATGGAGTTTGCAACACACACGCAGGGGTATGCGTACTTAAAGAGTCAGGGTGTCACGGTCATCGATGACTATAGAGTGTGCACAACGGCGGACGAGGTGTGGGAGGCAATTGCGGCAATCGGCGAGAATCGAGGGAATCTCGATTACGACATCGACGGGGCCGTGGTGAAGATCAACCGGTACGAGGACCGCGAAAAGCTCGGGGCGACCTCCAAGGTGCCGCGATGGGCAATCGCATACAAGTATCCGCCGGAGGAGAAGGAGACGAAGCTTCTTGCGATTGAACTTTCTGTGGGGCGCACCGGG
>CAJLGN010000344.1 GCA_905206195.1 uncultured Roseburia sp. | reverse complement strand
TGAGAGAAAGAGGGATATATGGAGATATCGAGAGAGACAAAGAAACATTTGATACAGATTCTTGCGGCGGCGATTCTTCTGTACTGTGGCATAGAGCACTTTGACGTGGTGATCATGGCGGTACGGTTCGTGTTTGGAATGCTGATGCCGTTTCTGATAGGCGGTGCGATTGCATTTGTGCTCAATGTGCCGATGAAGAAGATAGAGAAGCATCTTTTTAAAAAGAATAAAAAGCTCGCAAAGTTCAAGCGGGCCGCCGCATATTTGTTGACGCTTGCTTGTGTCATTGGAGTTTTTGCACTGGCGATGGTGGTGGTGATCCCGGAACTTGGCAATACGGGCACGCTTTTGATCGAGCAGATTCCAAGGACATTTGCCGCTGCGCAGAGCTGGCTTGAGGGAATTCCGAAGGAGTGGCCCGCGCTGGGTCCCGCAATCGAGGAGCTGGATATCAACTGGTCCATGGTTTCTAAGTCGCTGGTGGATTTCATACAGTCTGCCGGAAAGGGGCTTGTGAATTCCGGGGTGGGATTCTTTTCCGGCATTGTGAGCGGGGTGACGACCTTCGTTATCAGCTTCACCTTTTCCATCTATGTGTTGTTTCAGAAGGAAAGATTGAGCGGACAGGCAAAACAGGTGCTCTACGCAATTTTCCCGGATGCTGTTACGGAGAAAGCGGTGTCTGTGGCGAGGCTCTCCAATCAGATTTTTTCCAACTTTTTATCCGGGCAGTGCGTGGAGGCTGTGATTCTTGGTACTCTGTTCGTGATTGCGATGAGCGTCTTTCGCATGCCGTACGCCATGATGACGGGAATTGTGATTGCATTCACCGCACTGATCCCGATTTTTGGTGCGTTCATCGGATGCGCTGTGGGGATGTTTCTGATTGTGATGGTAAATCCGATGCAGGCGCTGTGGTTTTTGGTACTGTTTCTGGTGATTCAGCAGCTGGAAGGGAATCTGATCTACCCGCATGTCGTGGGCGGTTCGATCGGTCTTCCGTCTATCTGGGTGCTGGTGGCGGTGACCATCGGAGGCAATTTGTTCGGAATTATCGGGATTCTTTTATTTATACCGCTGTGCTCCGTGCTCTATGCGCTTTTCACTGATTTTGTGAAAAAGCGCCTGAGGGACCGGAAGGTTTCGGAGAGTAAATGGAGAGCATAGCGGCCAGATCAGCAGGGCGGGCAACGGAGGTGGTTGTATGAAAACAGAGCTGATTGAAAGCGCGGAGTTGTTCCAGGGAATCAAGGGGGACAGCTTGGAGCGGATGCTGGTGTGTGCAAATGTGAAGCTGAGGCATTACAGGCGCGGCATGCTGATCTTCGGGCAGACGGAGAAGCCGAACAGCGTGTTTGTGCTGCTTAGGGGTAGAGTTGGAATTGTGAAGAATCTGGCATCCGGGAGAAGAAGTATTTTATATGAGGTGGAGGAGGGCAGCATTTTTGGAGAGCACTATTTTGCGGGGGCAGACGAGACCTACTGGCATGAGGCGGAGGCGTTCACGGAGATCGATGTTATGGAGATACCGTGGGGGTTTTTCTTCGGGTTCTGTGAGGAGGCATGTGAACATCACAAGCAGCTGTTGAAGAACTTTTTGGCAGTACTCCTCAAAAAGGAGTGCTTTACAATGCGGAAGCTGCATATTGTCAGCGCAGCATCCTTAAAGGAGCGGATTTCTATATGGCTTTTGGAGGAGGCCGATGCGGACGGCATTGTGAGGTTGAAAATGAAGCGGGAAGAGCTCGCCTCTTTTCTGGGGGTCGCGCGGCCTTCGCTGTCGAGGGCTCTCATGCGTCTCCGGGAGGAGGGCGTGATCGAGGTCAGCAGAAATCACATTAAAATCATCGATCGAAAGAAAATGGAAAATTTTTGTGAATAATTCAAAGTATGTAACTGTGGTTACATACTTTTTTTGTTTTTGTTGTACAATATGTATAAGAGTCAAAAATCAGTAATAAAATTTTTTGGTTAAAATGTAAATTCCAATGGAGAAGGAGGCAAAACTATGTTTTACAAGACATCACAGGAACATGAAGAGCTGCGTGCCAGCATCAGAGAATGGGCGGAAAAGGAAATCAAACCGATCGCGTTCATGCTGGATAAGAACAGCGAATTTCCGGGAGAGCAGATTAAGGACTTTGCAAAAAGAGGAT
>CAJLGN010000343.1 GCA_905206195.1 uncultured Roseburia sp. | reverse complement strand
GTAAAGCATCTGCAAAAATGCCATATAGTAGCCGTGCGTCACACTCTGCTGATAGGTGTCCCCGATCATACTGACGATTCCCACGGGACCACTCAGATCGTTTACACTCACCCTCCCTGTCACCAGTGACCGCAAGCTCGCGAGCGTGAGCCGGATCCAATACTTGACTTCATAGAAACTGTACTTTAGATTGTCGCCCACCGTTCCCCGCGTCATCTCACCGGTGCCCAGAAAACCGTACATATAAGCGCCGTATTCTTCGTTGTACTGCGGTGTCAGCTGCGCCTTGTAGCGCTCCACACCTCTCTCGTAGATGACAGACACCGGCTCTCCAGAGTGAAACTGCATATAGCCTGTGATATCCTTAAAAAAGTGAATGCGGCTATTATTGATCTTTACAATGGTGTCCCCCGCCTGCATCCCGGCAGCCTCGGCGGGATACCCATCCGTCACTCCCCCGAGCACGGGGAGCGAATAACCGATGTTTGCCAGCAGGATGAAAGCGAACACGTACGCCATCAGAAAATTAAAAATCGGTCCCGCTGCGACCACGCTCATGCGCGCCCACACAGATTTTTTTCCAAATGCACGGTCATCCCCGCTCTCCGCATCTTCCCCCTCCATCATACAGGCTCCGCCAAACGGCAGAAGCTTTAGGGAGTACTTCGTCTCCCCCCTCGTGATGCCAAAAATTGTCGGTCCAAGCCCGAGAGAGAACTCGTTTACCCGAATTCGGTTTGCCTTCGCCAGAAGAAAATGCCCCAGCTCATGAAAAATGATAATAATACTAAATATAACGATTGCAATAACTATTTTCATTCAAAAACCTTTCTTACATCCATCTGCTTCTAATATAATCATAGACAGCCGCCTCCGTGTCAAGGATTCCATCCAAATCCGGCTCTTCGATATACACTGTCTCATCCATGCAGGCCTCTATGATCTCCGTGATCTTAAGATAACCGATCTTCCTGTCCAAAAACAATGCCACTGCCTTCTCATTCGCAGCATTGTAGACCGCCGGCAGATTCCCCCCGCGCTCCATCGCCTGGTAGGCGAGCGCAAGACCTCTAAAGTTCTCCATATCCGGCTCCTCAAAGGTAAGCTGCCCCAGCTCAAACAAATCCAGACACGCACCGGAGAGGCTTCTTCTCTCCGGATAATAGAGCGCATACTGGATTGGAAGGCGCATATCCGGCGTTCCAAGCTGTGCGATCACCGCACCGTCCTGATACTCCACCGCCGAGTGAATCACGCTCTGTGGATGGACCACAACCTGAATTTGGGCAAGCTCCACCCCGAACAGCCATTTTGCCTCCATCACTTCCAACCCCTTATTCACAAGTGTGGAAGAATCGATCGTAATCTTCCTGCCCATCGCCCAGTTTGGGTGTCTTAGGGCATCCTCAACGGAGATATTTGCCAACTCCTCCCACTTCCTGCCGCGAAAAGGCCCTCCGGAGGCAGTCAGAAGAATTCTCTGAATCAAGTTCCTCTCCTCCCCCTGCAGAGACTGAAAAATTGCGCTGTGCTCACTATCAACAGGAAGAATCGGTACACCGTGCGCTCTGGCCAGCGGCATAATGATATGCCCTGCCGTCACAAGTGTCTCCTTGTTTGCGAGCGCGATCGTCTTTCCGGCTCGAATCGCCGCGATGGTCGGGCGAATTCCGAGCATACCCACGATCGCCGTGACCAATATCTCGCTCTCCTTGCACACGGACACCTCAATCAGCCCCTCCATGCCGGAAACGACTCTAATCTGCAAGTCCGCCGTCCGGATGCGCAGATCCTTCGCTGCCTCCTCCTCCCAGACGCACACCAGCGACGGGGAAAATTCCCGCATCTGCTTCTCCAAAAGCGCAATATTACTTCCCGCCGCCAGAGCAGTGACCTCGATATCCCCCTGCTCCCTCACGATCTCAAGCGTCTGCGTTCCAATGGATCCGGTGGATCCTAAAATTGCGATTTTCTTCATCAATTCCACCTCAAAATGTGTGCAAAACACTTATAGTACAATAAAATTTGCCGCCAGAAAATAGATGATCGGCGCCGTAAAAATCACACTGTCAAACCGGTCTAGAATTCCCCCGTGTCCCGGAATCAGCTTCCCATAGTCCTTAATCTCGTAATTCCTCTTGATGGCGGAGGCAGTCAAATCTCCCACCATAG
>CAJLGN010000342.1 GCA_905206195.1 uncultured Roseburia sp. | reverse complement strand
AACAAAAAAAATGTACGATTACATGGATGAGAACCCGGAGCTTATGAGCGCTCCTGTCGATTATACCAACGACATCCGCTCCATCTCAGCGCTGGATAACTTCATCTCCATCAACAACGCCGTCGATCTCGATCTGTTTGGGCAGGTCGCCGCCGAATCTTCAGGTATCAAGCACATCAGCGGTGCGGGCGGGCAGCTCGACTTTGTACTTGGCGCTTACCTGTCCAAAGGCGGCAAGAGCTTTATCTGCTGCTCCTCCACATTCCAAGGGAAGGATGGATCCCTCCAATCGAGAATCCGTCCGACACTGGCAGGCGGCTCCATCGTGACCGACACCCGCGCCAACACCCACTACGTGGTGACTGAGTACGGCAAGGTGAACCTCAAAGGTCTCTCCACCTGGCAGAAGGCAGAGGCATTGATCTCCATCGCACATCCAAGCTTCCGTGACGAACTCATCGCCGAGGCAGAAAAGATGAGCATCTGGAGAAGAAGCAACAAATAACATTTCAAATCAAAGGAGCTGCCGCAAGATGCAAATTCCCTCCTCGATTTCTGTATAATTTCAACAAGAGACATCCCGACGCGAACCTAACCGCGGCCTATGCTCCTTGAAGTTAGACAGAAAATACGGGTGGTCATACATTTTCCGGCAGCTCTTCTTATTTCTTATTTTTTACATCAGATGCGACATCCGCTCTCTGATCTCAACTCCGGTCGGAGTGCCCGCAAGCCCTCCCTTTCCAGTCTCGCGAATATCCGCATGCATATTGCGGCCGATGTTTCGCATCGCATCAATCACCTCATCCGGTGGTATTCTGCTGAAAATCCCCGCCATCGTCATATCCGCGGAAGTCATCGCATTGACTGCCCCCATGACATTTCGCTTGACGCAGGGCACCTCCACCAGCCCAGCGACAGGATCGCAGGCAAGCCCCAGCAGATTTTTAAGCGCCAGCGCAGCGGCATTTCCGATCTCCCTGGCTCCTCCGCCCAGCAGGTAAGCCACACCTCCCGCCGCCATCGCTGATGCGGAGCCGATCTCCGCCTGGCAGCCGCCAGCCGCCCCCGCCAGAAATGCACGGCTCGCAATCACACCGCCAATCCCCGCTGCCACATACAGCGCCTCGACCATCTGCTCATTGGAATAATTCTTTTCCTCCTGCACGCTCAAAAAAACTGCGGGCACCACACCGCAGGAGCCGGCGGTGGGAGCTGCCACGACACGCCTCATGCACGCGTTAGACTCGCTGGTCTTTAGCGCTTTCTCCATCACCTTCCCGATGAAATCCCCACACAACAGCCTTCCTTCCCTCCTGGCATCCAGCATCTTCTTTCCTTCCGTCCCCACCAGCCCGCTCGCCGATTTTAACTCCTCATCGTAATGCACATCCGCATACTGCATCGCCTCGTACATTTTCTGCATCTGCGCAAAAGATTCCTCAGCAGTAATTCCCCGCTCCGTGCAGTCGTCCTCCTGCACAAGTTTCCAGAAAGGCCTTCCAGTCCCCGCCTCCTGTTGCTGTAATTCCTCCAAAGATTTATACATACATGACCTCCATCCTACGCCTCCTTCATGCTTAAATACGTCACCTTCAAGATGCCCTCCAAATGCTCCAGACATACAATCGTCTCCCGCGGCACCTCCTGGTCGCACTCGATCACCATCACCGCGTTCCTGCCCCTGCTCGATCGGTACAGCTGCATCGTTGCGATGTTCACCTCTCTGTCCGCCAACATAGAAGTCGTCTCCGTCACAAGCCCCGGCTGATCGACATTCTGCACAATCAGCGTGGGGGCGTCACCGCCAAACTTCACAGCCAGCCCGTCCAGCTCACAGATCTGAATCTGCCCGCCGCCCACGGATGAAGCCATCATCTCGAGCACCCGCCCAGATTCTCCGGTCAGTTTCATTTTTACGGAATTGGGATGTGCGTCCACAAGATCGATCCCCTCCAGTGTAAACTGCAGCCCCTCTCGCTCGGCGACAGAAAAACTGTCCGGTATCCTCGGGTCATCCACCGCCATGCCCAGCAGCCCGGCAATCACTGCCCGATCCGTCCCGTGCCCCTTTCCGGTTGCCAGAAATGAACCGTGAAAATAAATCTTTGCCTCTTTTACATTTTCCGCCAGCAATTTTCTTCCGACTCTCCCGATCTTTACGGCCCCCGCTGTGTGAGAG
>CAJLGN010000341.1 GCA_905206195.1 uncultured Roseburia sp. | reverse complement strand
TATTTGCCCACCAAGCGATTGGTTAAGCCCATACGGACAGGCGGGGCAGCTGCCGGTGGTGATATTTTCATTATCACGTTATTGATTGAGTTAGAAGCTCAAATTTTATAAGTAATCACTTGTGAAACGGTCAATAAGAGTAGTCATAGCAAATATTTGCGGGCGGAAGCGCCGCGTGAACGCTGGAGATAGTTTTTGCAGAATGTAGCTGGATACATAGTGTATAACTATAACATATGACTGGAAAGACAGGTGATGATTTCGCCTGTCTTTTTTATTGGACGAACAAATACAAACGGAATGGGGTTATTGGTATGGATCAGAAATCACAGACGCATGCTCCCGTGTACGAGGCGTTGGAGAAATTAAAAAAACGGAGGGTCGTTCCCTTCGACGTGCCGGGGCATAAAAGAGGGCGCGGGAACCCCGAACTGGCAGAGCTTTTGGGGGAGAAATGTGTGAGTTTGGACGTCAATTCCATGAAGCCCCTGGATAATCTCTGTCACCCTGTCTCCGTGATCAAGGAGGCGGAGGAATTGGCGGCGGAGGCCTTTCGTGCGGAGCACGCTTTTTTTATGGTGGGTGGTACGACGGCCTCGGTGCAGAGTATGGTGCTGTCGGTCTGCCGTGCGGGGGATAAGATTATTTTGCCCCGCAATGTGCATAAAAGTGTGATCAATGCACTTGTGCTCTGCGGTGCAGTTCCGGTCTACGTCAACCCTGAGGTGGATAAGCGCCTTGGCATTTCGCTTGGGATGGAGGTCTCGGAGGTGGAGCGGGCCATTCTGGAGAATCCTGGCGCGGTTGCAGTGCTGGTAAACAATCCGACTTACTACGGCGTTTGCTCCGATCTGCGCTCCATCGCAAAGCTCGCACATGAGCATGAGATGCTTGTGATCGTGGACGAAGCGCACGGGACACACCTCTACTTCGGGGAGGCTCTCCCGGTGTCAGCCATGGATGCGGGGGCGGATATGGCGGCGGTGTCGATGCACAAGTCCGGGGGAAGTCTGACGCAGAGTTCTCTTCTTCTGACTGGAAAAAATGTAAACTGGGAGTATGTCAGCCAGATCATCAATCTGACGCAGACCACAAGCGCCTCCTACCTTTTGATGTCGAGTCTTGATATTTCGAGAAGAAATCTGGTGCTGCGCGGGAAGGAGTCCTTCGCCAAGGTCTCAAAGATGGCGGAGTACGCAAGGGAGGAGATCAACGCGATTGGAGGCTATTACGCTTACGGCAAGGATCTGGTGAACGGGGGGAGCGTTTTTGACTTTGATGTGACAAAGCTCTCTGTGTATACGCGGGATATCGGGCTTGCAGGAATTGAGGTCTATGATCTGCTGCGGGATGAGTATGACATCCAGATTGAGCTGGGGGACATTGCAAACATTCTCGCCTACATATCGATCGGCGACCGCATCCAGGATATCGAGCGCCTGGTAGGAGCGTTGGCGGACATCAAACGACTTTACTCCAAAGATCCGTCACAAATGTTAAATACAGAATATATTAATCCGACAGTTCTTGTGTCCCCGCAGGCGGCGTTCTATTCGGAGAAGAAGTGTATGCCGATCAAAAAGACGGCGGGAAAGATCTGCGGGGAATTTGTGATGTGCTATCCACCGGGAATTCCCATCCTGGCTCCGGGGGAGATGATCACGCCGCAGATCATCGAGTACATCGTTTACGCCAAGGAAAAAGGCTGTTCCATGCAGGGGACCGAGGATCCCAAGGTGGAGTACCTGAATGTGCTGGTGGACGACAGACAGGTTTGGAAATAGCGGGGCATTAGAGGAAAGGTTGTGAGAGACGTTGGAGTTATGGTTTTCAGATTATCACACTGAGCGGGTGAAGGTGTCCGTAAAAGTGGAAAAGCAGTTGTTCGGGCAGCAGACGGATTTCCAGAGAATCGATATTTTTGAGTCGACAGGGTTCGGGCGGTTTGTGAGCTCGGACGGGAGTATCGTTTTTTCGGAAAAGGATGAATTTGTGTACGATGAGATGATCGTGCATGTGCCGATGGCAGTGCATCCCTGCGTAAAAAAAGTGCTCGTCATCGGCGGGGGAGACGGGGGCGTCGCGCGTGAGTTGTCCTGCTATGACGAGGTGGAGCAGATCGATGTGGTCGAGCCGGACGAGGTGTTTGTGGAGGCGTGCAAGGAGTTTTTCCCAGACAATGCCTGCGGACTGTTGG
>CAJLGN010000340.1 GCA_905206195.1 uncultured Roseburia sp. | reverse complement strand
CTTCTCCCCTGCCTGGCCAAGCTGGATCAGCAGGTCACCGTTTTCACTGCCGGTGCAGCGATCCCCAAAATCTTCCATAATGCGCGCAGCATGGTCGGAACGGACAATCAGTCTGTCCCTGGAGAGATTGCGCTTGATCTCGCGCAGATCGCCCTGCAGCGCAATCTCTCCATCATTTAGGATCGCGATACTGTCGCAAAACTCCTCGATGTAATTCATCTGGTGGCTGGAAAACAGAATAATTTTCCCCTCTGCGATCTCCTCCTTTACGACATCCTTAAGCAGCATCGCGTTGACCGGGTCAAGCCCCGAGAACGGCTCATCTAAAATCACAATCCGCGGATTGTGCGCGAGTGCAGTGATAAGCTGGATCTTCTACTGGTTGCCCTTTGAGAGCACATCGAGGCGCTTGTTGCGGTACTCCGTCATCCCGAGCTGGTCGAGCCAGCAGTCCACCGATTTTACCGCCTCCTTTTTCGCCATTCCGTGCAGCTGCGCAAAATATACAAGCTGATCTATGATTTTCTTCTTCGGATAGAGCCCACGCTCCTCCGGGAGATAGCCGATTCCCACTTTATCATAAGCAATCGGCGCTCCGTCCAGCAGAACTTCTCCTCCGTCTGCCGGGAATACATCCATCAGAATGCGGATGGTCGTGGTCTTGCCCGCTCCGTTTCTCCCCAACAGACCGAAAGCTCTGCCCCCTGCTGCGGAAAAGGAGATTCCTTTTAAGACTTCCTTCTCCCCAAAGCTTTTTGTTATATTTTTCAATTCAAGCTTCATCATACCCTCCAAAGCGGCATCAAAATCTTCTATTTGCCAAATTTTGCCCGCTGCTCCTCCAAAAACTCTTTCGTCGTAAAATAGTCAATCTTCATGGCGCGCTTTACCTGATCGAGCGTCTTTGCGGCCTCCCCCTTCGCCGTCTCGCTGCCCGCCTTTAAGATATCGTAGACATCATCGATGCGGCTCTCGTACTCTTTTCTGCGGGCGCGGATCGGGGCAAGCTCCTCCTGCATGACATTGTTTAGAAATTTCTTCACCTTCACATCGCCGAGCCCCCCTCTGGTGTAGTGATCCTTCAGCTCCTGTAAGCACGCGTATTCTGGCAGATACTCCGAAAAATGGCCGTCGTTACAGAACGCGTCGAGATAAGTGAACACCGTATTGCCCTCCAGCTTGCCGGGATCCTCGATGCGAATGTGATCGGGGTCTGTGAACATGGACATGATCTTCTTCTTCACATCCTCCTCCGGCTCCGACAGGTAGATGCAGTTGCCCAGCGACTTGCTCATCTTCGCCTTGCCGTCGGTCCCCGGGAGCCGCAGACACGCCTTGTTGTCCGGGAGTAAAATCTGCGGGTCTGTGAGTGTCTCGCCGTACACAAAATTGAACTTGTGGACGATCTCCTTCGTCTGCTCGATCATGGGCATCTGATCCTCGCCGACCGGGACCGTCGTAGCGTGGAACGCCGTGATGTCAGCCGCCTGGCTGATCGGATAGTTAAAGAATCCGACCGGGATGCTCGTCTCAAAGTTACGCATCTGTATCTCCGCCTTCACGGTGGGATTGCGCTGCAATCTGGACACCGTCACCAGGTTCATAAAGTAGAAAGCCAGCTCGGTGAGCTCCGTCACATAGGACTGAATAAAAATGTTCGACTTCGCCGGATCAATCCCCGCGGAGAGGTAATCGAGCGCGACCTCCATAATATTGCTGCGCACCTTCGCCGGGTTATCCGCGTTGTCGGTCAGCGCCTGTGCGTCCGCGATCATGATAAAAATCTTATCGAACTCCCCGGAATTCTGAAGTTCCACTCTCCGCTTCAAAGAGCCTACATAATGTCCCACATGGAGCTTTCCAGTGGGACGGTCACCTGTCAAAATAATCTTTTCTGCCATACTTCTTCCCCTATCTACAGTACAGTCCACTCCAATCTATTCGCAAAGGCATCCTGCGCGCTTTGCGGCAGACTCTGCCCGTGGACTGTAATAATATTCCTTGTTTATTATACACGTTTTGTGGGGCGGCTTCAACAATAAAAGGCAAAAGAAAACACCGCGGAACTGCACTCTGCGACACCTCCGCGGCGTTTTCCAAAATCCTCTTAAAGTTACCGCTCCTCGCGGAAATACGCCTGCCCCAGGCTCGCGGGCGGCTGGTTCTCCTGCTTGTTGCGCTTGCTGGTGATGATGAGCACAACGATCGTCACCACATACGGCAGCATCTTACAAAGCTCCTG
>CAJLGN010000339.1 GCA_905206195.1 uncultured Roseburia sp. | reverse complement strand
GATGTGGATGAGACTTTTGTGTCAGCACTCGCCGACGGGACAATTTTTGTGGCGCTGATTCTGCTGGTACTTCTCTTTGGCATCTACACACCGCAGAAGGTGGCCGCGCGGAAACCGGAGGTCTGGGCGATGCGGCTGGTCTGTCCGGTACATGTGGTGAGCCTTTTGTTTTTTCCGATCATTTTTCTGGCGGATGCGCTCTCGAATCTGCTGGCGCGTCTGTTCGGTGTGGATCCGCTTTCCGACACGGACGATGTGACGGAGGAGGAGATCATCTCCATGGTCAACGAGGGGCATGAGCAGGGGGTTCTCCTGGCGAGCGAGGCGGAGATGATTCACAATATCTTTGAGTTCGCTGACAAGGAGGCCAAGGATATCATGACTCACCGCAAAAATATTGTGGCGCTGGACGGCACGAGAACCTTTCGGCAAACGCTGGAGTTCATAAAAGAAAATAATTATTCGAGATTTCCGGTCTATCTTGAGGATATCGATAATGTTATCGGTGTGCTACATATCAAGGAAGCGCTGGAGTTGAGCCTGGACACTTCCTTTTACAACAGACCGATTCAGGAGATCGATGGATTGATCCACGGCGCGGAGTTCATCCCCGAGACACGCAACATCAATATGCTCTTCAAAACGATGCAGGCGAAGAAGAACCATATGGTCGTCGTCGTGGACGAATATGGACAGACGTCCGGTATTGTGGCGATGGAGGATATTCTGGAGGAGATCGTCGGCAATATCGAGGACGAGCATGACGAGGAGGAGTCGACCATTGAGAAGCAGATGGACGGAAGCTATCTGATGAGCGGCATGGCATCGTTTGCGGATGTGATGGAGGAGCTTGCAGTCTGGCCGGATGAGGAGGAGTCGGACGACTTTGAGACCTTAAACGGATTTTTAATTTCGCTGATTGGTAAGATTCCAAGTGATGACGAGGTCTTCTCCACCACAGCTTACGGATACCTGTTCGAGATTCTTTCTGTCGAGAACAAGATCATAAAGACTGTCCGGGTGGCAAAACTGCCGGAGGAGATGGCTGGGGCGTCCGCTGAAGTGGCAGACGGATGTGAAGACGAGAACCAGCGCGCAGAGGGAGGTACTTTGGAGGATGGCGGGAAAGTGCAAGCTACTTGCCAGAATCGGGAATCGGTGATAGAATAGTTCCATATTTTTATGTAAAAAATGGAAATACTGATAGAAAGAACAGGAAAGAGGAGACATAAGATGTCAGGACATTCAAAGTTTGCAAATATTAAGCATAAGAAAGAGAAGAACGACGCGGCAAAAGGCAAGATTTTTACGATCATCGGGCGTGAGATTGCGGTTGCAGTAAAAGAGGGCGGGGCAGATCCGGCGAACAACTTTAAGCTTGCACAGGTGATCGCAAAGGCGAGATCTAACAATATGCCAAACGACACGATTGAGCGCGGAATTAAGAAGGCGGCCGGGGACGGCAATGCGGTGAATTACGAGTTCTGCACCTATGAGGGTTACGGGCCGAGCGGCACGGCAATCATTGTAAAATGCCTCACCGATAACAAGAACCGAACGGCTGCGAACGTGCGCAATGCCTTCACGAAGGGACATGGGAGCATCGGCACGCAGGGCTGTGTGTCCTACATGTTCGACGAGAAAGGGCAGATTATCATCGATAAGGAGCTGTGTGAGGCGGAGTCCGACGATCTGATGATGCTGGCGCTGGATGCCGGCGCTGCGGATTTCTCCGAGGAGGAGGACAGCTATGAGGTGCTCACTGCACCGGAAGATTTCGAGGCGGTGCGCAGCGCGCTTGAGGGGGAAAAGATTCCAATGGCGCAGGCGGAGGTCACGATGATCCCGCAAAATTACGTGGAGTTGACAGCGGAGGAGGATCTGACCAACATCAACCGCATTTTGGATCTTTTGGATGAGGACGACGACGTCCAGCAGGTATACCACAACTGGGACGAATAGGCAGAAATGGGGGAATGACTCAAAATGTTCCAAGACTTTGAGCCATTCCCCCTCTAATTTGTTTTTAATTTTTTTCTGTTATGCTCAGTGGAAAAAGGAGGGGGCTATGAGGGTTTTGCTGGCGGAAGACGAAAGAGATTTGAATCATATCATCACGCGAAAGCTCAAGCAGGACGGTTACAGCGTGGACAGTTGTCACGACGGGGAGGAGGCGATGGAGGCGCTCGATGCCGCCGACTATGACGCCGCCATTTTGGATATCATGATGCCGAAGGCAGATGGATTTGAGGTGCTTGGGAGGCTTCGACAG
>CAJLGN010000338.1 GCA_905206195.1 uncultured Roseburia sp. | reverse complement strand
GCTCAATCATTATCATAGAAGATTATTATTTACAGACTTTTCTTCATAGTCTCGCCTTTGTCCATATTGCCGCTATTGCTATCTTGTTGAAGTAGCACAACTCTGCTCTATTTTTAAAACAAGGCCTAGTTGTTACCAAATTTTCTTTCCCTTATTTTTTCCCTTATGAGGGTTCATAACCAAGGGTAAATCGATATAACACAACACAAGATGCAATGGAGAGGACACCCACGAAAACTTTAGTATTTTCAAGAGGTTGCCGAGATTTCTATAACAAAATATAACAGTTATTAAATCCCTTAAAATACCTCAAGTGAGAATTCACGGTTTTGGGAGATGTCAATCAGACGCTCGGAAAACAGGAGGATATGTCTTTATATGAACAAATCCAAAAGATCCTTGGCAGAACAAATGCCTCCCTGATCACGCTGGATAAGAGTTTCCGCTGTACCAGCGAAATACTGAATTTCAGTCTGCAATTTATCGAGCACAGACCGGAGATCAAGAGCTTTAACCGCAGCGGGGACAGTCCCAAAGTGGCCGCCGCTACGCATAGGGCACTGCTGGGCGCGATTGCCCAGGAAGTAAACAGCTGCAGGGAAATGGGATTTCAGACGATTTGTCTGATTTGTAAAACGGAAAAAAAACGCGAATCGCCTGTTTGGAGATCTCAAATCCAGAATTGACCTTCAGCTGATCCGGGACAGAGACATAGACATAGAAGGTCTGCAGGGTGTCTTTATCATGCCGGTCTATATGTCAAAAGGGCTGGAATTTGACGCGGTGATTCTCTTTGATGTCAATGATGAAAGTTATTGTGACGAGGATGATAAAAAGCTTTTATATGTGGAGTGTACCAGGGCGCTTCACAGACTTTGCCTGCTTTGCGGGGGGAGCGTCAGTCCATTGATAACAGCCGTCTGAAAAAAGAGGCGGGCGCTATTTTCAACTTTGTGAGGGTATGTTCTGAAAGAAAAACAAGGAATCCCCTTGTAAAATTCTGCACATATAAGCTATAATGTCTAAGATAGTTAAAAAATTAACAAGTAGAAAAAAAGCGAGGTATAACACGATGTATGCTGATGAGAATGTGATTAAGATCAAACATGATGTGCTTCATGAAGTGGCAAAGCTGGCGTTTGCCGGGGAGCTTGAAGCGAAGAGAGACCACATTGCGCTGAAGATGATTCCGGGACCGACACCGCAGTTTCGCTGTTGTATTTATAAAGAGAGAGAGATCATCAGACAGAGAGTCCGTCTGGCGGAAGGAAAGGCCCCTGGGCCTGTGGATGACGGGAATATTATCCAGGTCATCAGCTCTGCGTGTGAGGACTGTCCGATTTCCAGCTATACGGTGACGGAGAATTGCCAGAACTGTATGGGAAAAGCCTGTATCAACGCGTGCGAATTTGGTGCGATTGAGGCGGGGAGAGACCGCTCACACATCGATGCAGCCAAGTGTAAGGAGTGTGGCAAATGTGCGAAGGCGTGCCCTTACAACGCGATTGCACATCTGAAGAGACCGTGCAAGTTCAGCTGTCCGGTGAATGCCATTACATACGATGAGCACGGAATTTCCGTCATCGACAACGATAAGTGCATCCGCTGTGGAAAATGCATTCACAGCTGTCCGTTTGGCGCAATTGCCTCCAAGACATCCATCGTGGATGTGATTGAAGTGCTAAAGTCTGGGAAACCGGTTTACGCGATGGCAGCGCCGGCGACCGAGGGACAGTTCGGTGAGGACATCACGATGGAGAGCTGGAGAAAAGCCATGAAGGAGATCGGATTTGTCGATTTCTATGACGTAGGACTCGGCGGGGACATGACTTCCGCCTACGAGGCGGAGGAGTGGGCGGAGGCCTACAAGGAGGGCAAGAAGAAAGTGACTTCCTGCTGTCCCGCATTTGTAAATATGGTGCGCATGCATTACCCGGAGCTGGAGGAGTGTGTGTCCACGACAGTGTCCCCCATGTGCGGGGTGTCCCGCCTGATCAAGGCGAAAGAGCCGGAGGCGATCACCGTATTTATCGGTCCGTGCCTCGCGAAGAAATCTGAGGTTGCAGACCAAAAGATCCCGGGAAATGCGGACTACGCGCTGACTTACAGTGAGATCCGCGCGATCATGCGGGCGAAGGGTGTCGCGTTACAGCCGTGCGCGAACGACAATCAGATGGCATCCACCTTCGGCAAGAGGTTCGCCAACTCCGGAGGAGTTACCGCCGCGGTATTACAGAGTTTGAAGGAGTCTGAGGACGACATCGATGCAAAG
>CAJLGN010000337.1 GCA_905206195.1 uncultured Roseburia sp. | reverse complement strand
GATGGCGGTCGGCGTCGTGTTTGCGGGGCTTCTGACGGGGAGAGGGGGGATTACAGCGGCGGGGGCGTTTGCGCTCTCCGTCGGCATCGCGATTCAGAACTTCCCGGAGGGAGCCATTATCTCGCTGCCTCTAAAAAGTGAGGGCGGCAGCAGAAAGCGGGCATTTTGGTGCGGTGTGGCATCCGGTATTGTGGAGCCGATCGCAGCTGTGGTCACGATTCTTCTGACGGGGATCATCGCGCCGCTTCTGCCTTATCTGCTCTCTCTCGCGGCGGGGGCAATGATCTATGTCGTGGTGGAGGAGCTGCTGCCGGAGACGTCTGAGGGGGAGCATTCCGACATCAGCACGCTGGGATTTGCGGCAGGATTTCTGATTATGATGATTTTGGATGTGGCATTGGGATAAAAAAATTTACAATTCTTGGAAGCATGTGGTATGATAGAAATGATTTAGGGAACAGAAGAGAAAGGGGGTGGAGGTATGCAGGCGGACTTGAGAGCAGAATTGATCAAACAGTTTCCGGCAGCTGTAGTTGAGCTGACGGAAGAGTCCGGTAAGACCTACTATGTCTGTCCCACCTGCAAGCGGCCGATCACATTGGGAGAGAAGAAGTGCACGGGGTGCAGTCAGGTGTTCAGCTGGGATCATATCCGCAAGGAGCAGGAGCGTCTGGGAACTGCTATTGCGACTATGAGCTTTGAGGTGCCGGGGGACTTCGTCAGGGGGGACTGTAGGAAGTGCCCGCTCTCTTATATCGCGAAGGAGAAGCATGAGAATGTATATGAGTGCCCGTTGAAGATGAGGGCGAACTGCAAATTGAGCATTTCGTGATAGATAAGAAGATAAGAGATTCCGAAAGCCTGCGTCAGAGCTTTGCAGCTTTTCGGAATTTTTTATGCCAAGATGAGTGGATCTACAAATAGCCCGCTCGGGCAGAGAGAAGCGGAAGGCGGGCGTTTAAGATCACAGGGGAGAGGGGGAATGTGTGTTGGACAAGCTACATGCGGTGATTGTGTTGGCGAGTGTCGTGTTTTTTCTGTGGTTTGCACTGCCTTTTTTTATCAGCAGGATTTTTAATATCGGGAATTTGACCGGTATGGGATTGTCTGTTTTGCTGTTTTTTTATGGATTGTGCCATGAGAGGATTCATTTGATCTTTGACGGCGCCATGCGGCGTGGTGGAGGGAGAGCGGCGCTCGGTGCTTTCGCAGTTGTCTTGGCGGGTGTCTGCATTGTCGTGGTGGCAGAGACGATCGGGATGGTGCGTGCAGCTTCAAATGAGCCGCCGGAGAACACGAACGCGGTGGTGCTGGGCTGCAGTGTAAGGGGGACGAGACCGAGCCGCATTCTAGCTGAGCGCCTGGAGGCAGCGCACGCATATTTGATTGAGAATCCAGGGGCAGTGTGCGTCCTCTCAGGCGGGCAGGGACCCGGGGAGGACATCAGTGAGGCGGAGTGCATGTACCGCTACCTGACAGACAGGGGAATTGCGGCGGAGCGCCTTTGGATGGAGGCGGAGTCCACCACGACGGAGGAGAATCTCAAATTTTCTGCGCAGCTTCTGGAGGCATCCGGGATCGCGGGGGATATCACGATTGTCACGAGTGAATTTCACGGATACCGGGCGCGCAGGGTTGCGGAGAATCTGGGAATGACAAGCTACAGCACACCAAGCCGCACATTTCTGCTGTATCTGCCAACATACTATGTGCGGGAGTTGTACGGCATTTTATATTATGAGCTTCGGCGGGAGGAGAATTAGAATCGGATGGCAACAAAATATTATGCAGTAAAAATTGGAAAGACGCCAGGGGTTTACCGGAGTTGGGATGCGTGCAAGGCGATGGTGCACGGGTATCCAGGGGCAGTGTACAAAAGCTTCCCGACACTGGAGGAGGCGAGGGCGTTTGCGGGAGCGGGGGATGGTGCGCCTGCCGGGAAAGGGAGAAATGGCGCGCGCAAAGAGGAGGGAGCCGGAGTAAGCTCTGTCGGGGCGCTTCCGGAGATCTACGCGTTTGTGGACGGTTCCTACAATGTGGCGACGAAGGTTTACGGGTACGGCGGTTTCCTCATGCACCACGGGAAGAAGGAGATCTTGCAGGGCGCTGGGGACGAGGAGGAGATGGCGTCCATGCGCAATGTCGCGGGGGAGATATTGGGGAGCATGGCGGCGATTCAGCGCGCAGTCGCGCTCGGGTTTGACGAGATCACTGTCTATTATGATTACATGGGAATCGAGATGTGGGCACTGGGAAACTGGAAACGCAACAAGAA
>CAJLGN010000336.1 GCA_905206195.1 uncultured Roseburia sp. | reverse complement strand
AGCTTCATTCATCTATCCCCTTTACTCTTCCAGCTCTCCTTCAAATACCGTCACAGCCGGT
Organism: uncultured Roseburia sp.; assembly: GCA_905206195.1. Classification (GTDB taxonomy): domain Bacteria; phylum Bacillota; class Clostridia; order Lachnospirales; family Lachnospiraceae; genus Roseburia. The sequence continues at coordinate 2,236 of CAJLGN010000336.1, read as the reverse complement.
CCCGTCATAAAGATATGATTTGTCTCCCTGTCATATGTGATCTCTAGGTCTCCTCCAAGCAGATGCACCCGGACCGTATCCTCCGTGTATCCGTTTAAAATACACGCCATGACGCTGGCGCAGGTTCCCGTCCCGCAGGCGAGCGTCTCCCCTGAGCCGCGCTCCCACACCCGCATATTGATCTCGCTTTTTCCGAGCAGCTGTACAAACTCCGTGTTGATGCGCCTCGGAAATGCGCTGTCATTTTCAAAAAGGGGACCGTACTTCTCGATCTCAAAATGCTCCGTATCCGGGACAAAGACCACCGCGTGGGGATTTCCCATCGAGACGCAGGTCATGCGCCACTCTCTACCGCCGACCGTCACCGGCTCGTCGATCACCCGCTCTCTCTCGGAGATCACGGGAATCTGCGCCGCCTGAAGAATCGGCTCTCCCATGTCCACCCGCACAGTTTTCACCTTCCCGCTCTCAACGGTAAGATCCAGCTCCTTGACGCCAGCCCCCGTCTCGACCGAAATCTGCGTCCGATCCGTCATCCCATGATCGTAAACGTATTTGGCGACACACCGAATGCCATTGCCGCACATCTCCCCCTCCGAGCCGTCCGCATTGAACATCCGCATTCGAAAATCTGCCCGCTCAGAGGCGCCGATGAGAATGAGGCCGTCCGAACCAATCCCAAAATGACGATCGCTCACACGCACAGCCAGCTTCCCAGGATCCTCAACCCTCTCATCAAAGCAATTCACATATACATAGTCATTTCCACATCCGTGCATCTTCGCAAATTTCATCCTCATCCTCCATCTCCGTGCATCCGCAAGTTGCGCCCACCGTTTGGAACCAGGCAAAAGCCTGTTTCTCCTCACATGACTTTCATTATACAAAACACTTTTTAAAATATATACTCCATCAGTGCTTTTTATATTGCAAATAGTGCTTTTTTGTATTACATTAAAATAGGCCTGTGGAGCGCACAAAATGCAGTTCTCCCGCGCGCTCTGTGCCGTTGGAGCAAGAAACTCCTAAGCACCGACAAAACCGCAGATTTCTCCTCTCCCTTTCGCCCAGAAAACGGGAGCAGTTTTGACTTTTTCGATATCTCACACACATCTTCACCAAAAGAAAGGACACCGTATTTATGCCGGAATACAAGAAAATAGGCTACCTGACCAGCAGTTTTAAAATGTTCCACTTAAAAGACACTGCACATCGGGAGTTCCACTATCACTACCATGATTTTCATAAGATTTTGATTCTTCTGAGCGGGGATGTCACCTACTGCATCGAGGGGCGCACCTACGATTTAAAGCCGGACGACATCGTTCTTGTGAACGCCGGGGAGGTGCACAGGCCCATCATTCGCTCCACTCCGCCCTACGAGCGCATTATCATCTATGTCTCCCCCGAATTTTTGACGGAATATCAAGATGACGATAACGATCTTGGACTCTGCCTAAAGCGAGCGCTCGCCGGTCAGTCTCACGTCCTCAGGCTGCACTCCTCGCGCAGCGGAAAACTGGGAGCCTCCATCCGCGAACTCGACAAATCCCTCACGGATAAAGATTACGCCAGCGCACTTTTCCACCGTGTTCTCTTTCTGGAATTTATGATCCAGCTCAACCGCTCCGCCCTGCACAATCACATTACATTTATCGGCGATTCTGCATCCAACGAGAAGATTCTTGCAATCCTCTCCTACTTAAACGACCACTTGACCGAGGATGTCTCCATTGACAATCTCTCGGCGCGCTTCTTCCTGAGCAGATACTACCTCATGCACACCTTCAAGCAGCAAACAGGCTACACCATCGGAGGCTACATCCTCGCCAAGCGCCTCTTTCTGGCCCGCGAGCTGATTGCAGAGGGCAAACCCATCACGGATATCTGCTACGCATGCGGTTTCAAAAATTATTCTACCTTCTCGAGAGCCTACAAAAAAAGCTTTGGGGAATCCCCAAGGGATTACCGCCAAAGCCTTATCTAAATTCTTTGATCTTTCTCACTGTGCCGCCATCGCATTCATCAGGGTTGGAATCATCTGCTTCTTTCTCGATACGACGCCATCCAAAAAGATACCGCCGTTCTCCTCCTTCTTTCGGAACGGCCGGCTGAGTATCTTTCTCGCGTGGCTTCCGGCAAAAATGACCTTTGGGGACTCCACCCAAATATCCGTCAGGAAAACGTAGACCATGCTGAGCTTCTTCTCCTCGAGAACCTGCGCCATAAACGGTCG
>CAJLGN010000335.1 GCA_905206195.1 uncultured Roseburia sp. | reverse complement strand
CCTTCTGCGTCTTCTCCTCCCCGTTCGCCGAGTTCAGGCCGAACCGCAGCTCAATGATCATGCGCTCTCTCCCGGAAAGCTTTTTTATCGCGGCGTTTAAAAGCTTCCGCTCCACATCCGTCTCGATATCCCGGTAGATGACATCCTCGTCAGTTCCCAAAATATCGGACAGCAGCAGCTCGTTGCCGTCCCAGTCTACATTCAGAGGCTCATCGATGGACACTTCCAGTTTCGTCTTGTTGTTTCTGCGCAGATACATCAGAATCTCGTTCTCTATACATCTCGATGCGTAGGTCGCAAGCTTGATGTTCTTGCCCGGATTAAAGGTGTTGATCGCTTTAATCAGACCGATTGTCCCAATGGAGATCAAATCCTCCACCCCGATCCCTGTATTGTCAAATTTCTTGGCGATGTAGACCACCAGCCTTAAGTTGTGCTCGATCAACCGCTTTCTCGCAGCCTCCGGAGAATCGGTTGCAAGCATCTGAATGCACGCCGTCTCCTCCTCCCCCTCCAGAGGCGGTGGCAGGATCTCCGCTCCCCCAATATAGTGAACCTCGTCCCTCTGTTGCCAGAGAAGTCTTCCGACTCCCGCCCATATGCTTCTCCTGCGGTATTCCGGCACCATAAATTTTATGTACATACCCATCCCATTCCCCTTTCTTTTAGATCAATGAAGCGTGCAAAATCAGATCGTACTCCTTGTCCTCCAACAGTCCCTCATCAGCGATTCCGATTGCCATCTGCCTCATGCACACCCTTCTTCCACCGTCATACAGCAGAATCTCATCCACGTTTGTGACCCGAAGCAGCCCCGCTGTTTCTCCCAGGGAGCGATATGGCACAAAACGAATTCTGTCTTTCGTGCCATCAAAAAATTCTTTCGCCTTCGCCTGACTTAAAATACTGATTCCCTGACCCGTGTAGGGATCCCTCAGCTGGTTGCCGCTATCCAAGTAAGCTCTCACCTCCATGCTTCGATAATCCTTTCGGATTCTAACCTGCAAAATGTGGTTGCAAAAATTTCTCCGCCACAAAAAATATTTCAGAATACCAGAAACGCCAATCATCCCTGCGATCCCCAGAAGAAAAAAATTCTGCGAAACCAACCTGCTCTCCCCCAGCCACTCCACAATTCCTCCGAGCAGAATCACCACCAAATACGTCACCGCCCAGTTTTCCAAAAACTCTCTCCGTCCGCACCGCCCAAAGCAGACAAACACCATGCATGTATTCAGAAAAAAATGGGACAGCAGGCAATAAAGTGGGTAACTTTTAACCAGAAGGACAAGCGCCAGACCAAGAAGCGAAGATACCCCTGCCGTCAGAACCAGCCAGCGATATTTCCTCCTACGCCGCAAAAAATAATTCACTCCCGCAACGGCGATCAGATCCATCAGAAAATTCTGCAGCAGAAACACATCTGCATAAAATACATAAATCTCTCCTCACCTCGATTTTCCTCCGACATGTCTATATTATAATTCCTGACAAATTTATTTTTTGTCAGAATGACTTGGGCGGAATCTCACAGTCGTCTTTCCATTTCGACAAAACAGCATCACAAAAAAGAGCTGGCGCAAAATGTAAACTCCCCCTTACAATTCTGTGCAATTTCAATGAGAAATATCTCGACGTAAACTCAACTTCGTCTTATTCTCCTTGTAATTGTACAGAACTCTAAACTGGTAATACACTTTGCGACAGCCCTTCTGAGATCTGTCTATTCCATTATTTTACAAGCTTCTTATTTGCGCGAATTCTTCAGAAAATCCGGAATCTTGATATCCATCTGCTGCACCGTACTCTCCGGCTGGCGCGGCTTTTGAATCCCTGTGAACGCGGGATTTACTGCAGGCTGCGGTGTCGCAGGTGCGCTGGTCTGATATCCCTGCTGAACGGTCTGCTGTGCAGCTCTGGAAATCGGCGCCTGAGAAACAGGTCTAGTCGGTGTGCTGGTGTTATTGTAGCGGAGATCTGGCATGATCTTACCCTTTAATCCTGGATTTTCAAGCCCGGTGGCAATGACTGTGATGGTCGCCTCATCGGCCATCGACTCGTCATACTTCGCACCGAAAATGATATTCGCATTGTCACCAGCGAGATCCTGCACATAACTTGCCGCATCGTTTGCATCCATCAGAGAGATGTCTCCGGAGATATTGATGATGACATGGGATGCGCCGTTGATCGTGGTCTCCAGCAACGGGCTGGCAACCGCGAGCTTGACCGCCTCAATTGCCTTGTCGTCACCCTTGGCGCTTCCGATACCGATGTGCGCCATACCCTTATCTTTCATGACG
>CAJLGN010000334.1 GCA_905206195.1 uncultured Roseburia sp. | reverse complement strand
CCACATTGTAGCACACAAGAACTACTCTTTCCACGGCCTCTCTGAAATTTATACAAAAGTTGCCATATTTCTGTGGTAGCACTCCAACCAAATAGGTTATAATAGAGCAAAGAGTCCGCCCGCGGACACTCCGCGCCCAAGCGACACCACTTGCAGTTTATTTCACCTCCACAAGGTGCACGTACCGCGCGAGGTTTTCGTATTAAGATGTATTTTATTATTAATATGAAAAAACCATGCACATCCATGGCGGATCGACATTATTTTACACAAGAAGAGGAGAAGCCTATGCCAACCATCAGTTTATGCATGATTGTTAAAAATGAAGAAGCTGTCCTTGCGCGATGCTTGGAGAGTATCGCAGACCTCATGGACGAGATCGTCATCATCGACACCGGCTCCACAGACCGAACCAAAGAGATCGCCGCCAAATACACGGACCGCATCTACGATTACAACTGGACCAACGACTTTTCCGCCGCAAGGAATTTTTCCTTTTCTAAGGCGACAATGGAATATATCTACACTGCAGACGCGGACGAGATTTTGGACGCCGAAAACCGCGACCGGTTTCTCCGCCTCAAGACCTGCCTTCTCCCGGAGATTGAAATCGTGCAGATGAAGTACGTGACCGAGTCGGAGTTTGACACCGTGCTCAATGCCCAAAAAGAGTACCGCCCGAAACTGTTCAAGCGTCTTCGCTCCTTTGTCTGGATGGATCCAATTCACGAGACTGTGCGCCTCGATCCAGTCATTTTTGACAGTGACATCGAGATTCTTCACAAACCTCAGTCTCTGCACAGCAAGCGCGACTTCTCCATCTTCGTCAAATCCTTCGAGCATGACGGACATTTTTCTCCAAAGATTCGCTCCATGTACGCGAGGGAACTGCTAAAAACAGGGGACACCAGAGACTTCACCGACGCAAAGCCCATTTTTCAATCAATTCTCGCAAACGACCTCTCGGACGATGCCCGCAAGGAGGCCGCCTGCATTCTTGCAAGAGTCTATCGGCTGGAGGACAACAAAAATGAATTTTTCAAGCTGACCATGAAGGATATGCTGACCACCCCCTGCTCGGAGATCTGCCACGAGCTCGGCACCTACTTTTTAGCCCAAGGTGACTGCGCCGAGGCTGCGCTCTGGTTCTACAATGCTGCCTACGAGACGACGAGCATTCTGGATATCCACACAAGCGGCGATCTGCCGCTCCTTGGTCTCGTGGAGTGCTATGAACTTCTGCTCGCCGAGGAGCGGGCAAAAATTCCCTCCAACATCGCGCTGGTCATCCAGTATGAGATCAACCTCGACAAGTACAGGGAGGCATCCAGAGATTGGCGCATGCCAAATGAATAGCATTTGCATGAAGCAAACCATTGCTTGTAAAATAGCCGGTAAAGTGATAGGATGAACTTACCAAGGTAAGTTTAACTTTTTTCAAATGGGGAGGTATTTACATGGATTTTTTACAGGAATACAAGCAGAAGCTTGTGTCTGCAGATGAAGCTGTCAAGCTTATCAAGTCTGGGGACTGGGTCGATTATGGCTGGTGTGTAAACACTGTCAACGCGCTGGATCAGGCGCTCGCAAAGCGCACGGATGAGCTGCGTGATGTCAATCTGCGCGGTGGTGTCGTCATGAAACCGCTCGCCGTGTTTGAGCGCGAGGATGCCGGGGAGCATTTTACTTGGAACTCATGGCATATGTCCGGGATTGAGCGCAAGCTCATCAGCCGGGGATGCGCTTTCTATGCGCCGATCCGCTACTCGGAGCTGCCGCGCTACTACCGCGATTCCGCCACGCCGGACGACGTGGCGATGTTTCAGGTTGCGCCGATGGATGCACACGGCTACTTTAACTTCGGCCCCAGCGCCTCACACCTCGGTGCAATGTGCGAGACCGCAAAGCACGTGATCGTTGAAGTCAATGAGAATATGCCGCGCTGCCTCGGCGGAACCGAGTGCGGGGTACATATCTCCGACGTCACCTACATCGTGGAGGGCGAGAACCCTCCCGTCAGCGAGATGGGTGCAGGCGCAGCTCCAACCGACGTCGACAGGGCTGTCGCAAAGCTCATCGTGGAAGAGATCCCAAATGGCGCCTGCTTACAGCTGGGTATCGGGGGCATGCCAAACACCGTCGGCTCCATGATTGCTGAGTCGGATCTAAAGGATCTTGGCGTTCACACTGAGATGTACGTCGATGCCTTCGTCGATATCGCCAGGGCCGGCAAGATCAATGGTTCCAAGCAGAACATCGACCGCTACCGTCAGACGTACGCGTTCGGTGCGGGAACAAAAAAAATGTACGAT
>CAJLGN010000333.1 GCA_905206195.1 uncultured Roseburia sp. | reverse complement strand
CATTGTACGCGGTGTTGCAGGCCTCACGATGCTGGAAGAACACGTCCCCGTTCTCGTGGGAACCGCGCATAGCCGGATGCTCCGGGTTCAGCGCATGCGCGCGGAATGCAGCGACAGCGTCCATGTTGCACATATCCTTCAGGTCTGCAAAATCCCACTTCTCGATCTTCTGAATCTCGTGGGAGGTACGGAAACCGTCAAAGAAATTGATAAACGGAACTCTTCCCTCGAGGGTTGCAAGATGCGCTACCGGGCTTAAGTCCATAACCTCCTGCGTGTTCGTCTCACACAGCATAGCGAAACCGGTCTGACGACAGGCATACACGTCACTGTGGTCACCGAAAATACTTAAGGACTGCGCCGCAACAGTACGCGCGGACACGTCGAATACACAGGGGAGCATCTCTCCTGCAATTTTATACATGTTAGGGATCATCAATAAGAGCCCCTGCGATGCGGTAAAGGTGGTTGTGAGCGCACCTGCCGTAAGCGAGCCGTGAACAGCGCCTGCGGCACCTGCCTCCGACTGCATCTCCACAACTTTCACCTGATTTCCAAAAATGTTTTCCTGTCCTGCTGCAGACCACTGGTCAACAGTATCCGCCATCGGGCTGGATGGTGTGATTGGGTAAATCGCTGCAACGTCTGTAAACGCATACGCAACGTGAGCGGCAGCAGTGTTACCGTCCATTGATTGTTTTGCTCTGGACATAATTGATTCCTCCTTAAAATTTGAAATAGAACGTTAGATTATATGTTCAGATGAGAAATATCCAACTCATATAATTTATCGACTCGAGTCTCATTTTAGCATTTAATTTGTCGATTGTAAAGGTTTCGGACTGTACGAAAACAAGTACATCAGTCTGAATTTTTAGTCGGTACACACAGGTTCAACCCCCTCCAGGGAACAGTCGGTCAAAGCGGTATTCCCACCCTCAATCCTCCTCCCCCGACCACACCATCAGCTGACCGCCCAAAAACCGGGGGACGCACTACTGCCCCGCGGCCGCAAGCTCGTCTACACTTTCCCCAAATTTGCCACATCCCGTCCACAAAAACCTCCACCGTACATTTTTATGCGCCCGCCGTACATTTTATATTTGTTTCGCCAACAAATTTTTGCAAAATTCCAGAGGGGTTCCCCCATGTATTCATAGGAAGTTTCAGTTGCAATTCTCTTATTTTTCTAGTATGATACGAATTAGTGCAAAATTTTAGAATCCTTGGAAAAAGAATTGGGAGAATAGAAATATGATCAGTACGAGTAATGTCACCTTGCGAATCGGAAAAAAAGCTTTGTTTGAGGAAGTAAATATCAAGTTTACCGAGGGCTGCTGCTACGGCTTAATCGGCGCCAACGGCGCAGGAAAATCCACATTCCTAAAGATTTTATCCGGACAGTTAGAGCCGACGAACGGAGATGTCATCATCACTCCGGGACAGCGCCTCTCCTTTTTACAGCAGGATCACTTCAAATACGATGAGTACACCGTGCTCGACACCGTTATCATGGGCAATAAGCGTCTCTACGATATCATGAAGGAAAAGGACGCGATCTATATGAAAGAGGACTTTACGGACGAGGACGGTATCCGCGCCAGCGAGCTGGAGGCGGAGTTCGCCGATATGGACGGCTGGAATGCAGAGTCCGATGCTGCCACCATGTTAAACGGCCTTGGCATCCCATCCGAGGAGCACTACACGATGATGGCGGATATGCCGGGCGCATTAAAAGTCAAAGTCCTGCTCGCACAGGCGCTTTTTGGCAATCCTGACATTCTGTTGCTCGACGAGCCGACCAACCACCTGGATCTCGACGCGATCAGCTGGCTCGAAGAATTCCTTATCAACTTTGAAAATACGGTGATCGTGGTTTCCCACGACCGTTACTTCTTAAATAAAGTCTGCACCAACATCGCCGACATCGACTATGGCAAGATCCAGCTCTACGCCGGAAACTACGATTTCTGGTACGAGTCCAGTCAGCTTCTCGTCAAGCAGATGAAGGAGGCCAACAAGAAAAAGGAGGAGAAGATCAAAGAGCTCCAGGAATTCATCTCCCGTTTCTCCGCGAACGCCTCCAAATCCAAACAGGCGACCTCCAGAAAGCGCGCCCTCGAAAAAATCCAGCTGGATGAGATCCGTCCTTCCAGCCGCAAATATCCGTACATCGATTTCCGCCCGAACCGCGAGATTGGAAATGAAGTTCTCAGTGTTGAAGGTCTGACCAAATCGATCGATGGCGTGAAGATTCTCATACCCCGTTGCATTACTCAAATATAAACTGATAGTCCAGACAAAGTTGGTAA
>CAJLGN010000332.1 GCA_905206195.1 uncultured Roseburia sp. | reverse complement strand
CTGGCAGTTCATCGGGGAGGCAGTGTTGCGGACTCGGCTTAAGGCGTCCTTGACGTTGGGAGCAACCTTGTTCATACCGGCCATGACAATGACGTTCTCCGGGCCGTAAATCAGAGCAGCCACGCGATTTCCGGTACCGTCGATGTTGACAAGCTCCCCGTCGACGGTGATCGCGTTGGTACTCATAAAGTAGAAGTCCGCCGAGAGCGCGTCGTGGTACATTTTTTTTGTCTCCTCCGGTGTCTTTGCTGTGGCGCGGTCGATGAGCTTGATGTTCGGGTCATGGCGCAGTGCGGTGAGCATGCCTGTGTCCTCCAGGGTCATGGAGCCGCCGAAGGAAACAGTGCACCCGTCCGTCAGGTAGGAAAAAGCTTTTTTTTCAGCCTCCTCGACGGTGGCACAATAGCAGCCGTCCATGCGGCGCTTCGCCAGGTTTTTAATCACTGTATCTGCAAGTGTCTGATAATGCATCTGCTTTGGGTTCATAGTGGTTACCTCCTCATGTAATGCGGCACCAGCGGGTAAGTGCTTACAAATCGCTCACATTCTGTCGATGCCATGGATTTTAGTATATCATATTTGGGGGATTTTGTCGCGGGGATGGGGAAAATAGTACCCACCATTGACATTTTTTTATAAGGGGATAAAATAAAAGAAGCCATCATGACTTAGGAGGAATCTATGAGTAAGAATTTCAAAAAGATGTTATCTTATTACAGACCGTACCGGGGAATTTTTTGGGCGGATATGTTTTTTGCAACCTTGTCGGCTGCGATTGCGCTGGTGCTGCCGCTGGTGATTCGCTATGTGACATCCACGCTGATTTATCTGGATACCGCGGAGATTTTGCGGCAGGTGACATACATTGCGGCGGCGTTGTTTGGACTTGTGGCGGTCGACTGCTACAGCAAGTTTTTCATTTCCAATTACGGGCACGTGATGGGGGCGAAGATCGAGTACAATATGCGGGCTGAGATTTTTGACCATTTCCAGAAGTTGTCTTTCGCTTTTTATGACAATCAGAAGGTTGGGCAGTTGATGTCCCGCATCACGACGGATCTGTTCGACATCACGGAGCTGATGCACCACGGACCGGAGAATTTGATTCTCTCGATCATCAAGATTACCGGGGCGTTCGTGATTTTGGTGGCGATCAACCCGACGCTGGCGTTGGCGGCGTTTATCGTGCTTCCGCTTATGTTTGTGTACGCCTATTTCCTAAACGGCAAGATGCGCCGGGCGTTTAAGCAGAACCGTGTCAAGATCGCGGATATCAACGCGCAGATCGAGGACAATCTATCAGGGATCCGCGTCGTGAAATCTTTTGCGAACGAGGACATTGAGAACGATAAGTTTCGGGAGGGCAACGACGGATTTTTATCCGCAAAAAAGAACAGTTATTATTATATGGGCACTTTTCATGCGGGCCTGGGTGCGTTCACTACACTCATCCAGGTCAATGTGATTGTGGCTGGTGTGGTGCTGATCGCCAAGGGGAGCGTCAATATCAGTGATCTTGTGACATTTTTGCTCTACATCAGCGTGTTTACTGACCCAGTGCGGACGTTGATTGACTTTACAGAGCAGTTCCAGAACGGATACACCGGTTTTGAGCGCTTCTGTGAAATCATGGCGATTGAGCCGGATATCAGGGACAAAAAGGGTGCGGTGGAACTGCGGGATGTGAGGGGCGATATCAGTTTTGAGAATGTGTCTTTCCAGTATGAGGAGAATGCGGAGCGGGTCTTAAATCACATCAATCTGAGCGTTCCGGCGGGCGCCTATATGGCACTGGTGGGATCTTCGGGCGCGGGGAAGAGCACACTCTGCTCCCTGATACCGCGTTTCTACGATGTGACGGGCGGCGCGGTGAAGATCGACGGGACGGATGTGCGGGATCTGAAGCTTAAGAGTCTGCGCAATCACATCGGAATCGTGCAGCAGGATGTCTACCTGTTCGTTGGGACAGTCTACGATAACATCCGATACGGGAGAGCGGATGCGACCCGCGAGGAAGTTATCCAGGCGGCGAAAGATGCGAATGCTCACGACTTTATTATGTCGCTGCCGCAGGGCTACGAGACGGACATCGGGCAGCGCGGCATCAAGCTCTCCGGGGGGCAGAAGCAGCGCCTCTCCATCGCCCGCGTATTCTTAAAGAATCCGCCCATCTTAATTTTTGATGAGGCGACGTCCGCTCTCGACAACGAGAGTGAGAAGGTCGTGCAGGACTCCCTGGAGAAGTTGGCGAAGAACCGCACCACCTGCGTGATTGCACACCGACTTTCCACGATCAAGAACGCCCAGAAAATCCTTGTTCTCACCGACGAGGG
>CAJLGN010000331.1 GCA_905206195.1 uncultured Roseburia sp. | reverse complement strand
GATCGCCGCGGACACACCCTCTCTGCCCTGCTTTAATTCCCCGTAGAGCTTCTGGCGCGTCCAGCTTAAGATGCGCTTCGTGCAGGGCTTGCCCATGCCATCGATCATGTACTCCACCGCGATGTCGCAGGCGAGATTCCACAGGTCCCTATCCCTGTTTCCCCCAATCCAGGGGTGGGAAAAAATGCAGTGCAGCACGGTGTGCAGATATGCGCGGTTTAAAAACATCGCATTCTGTTTGAATACGCGGAGCACCTGCTCCGCGGAAAAGTAAAGAAAGCCTCCGTCCGTAGCGAACGTCCGTATGGCGTCATCCCTCTTTGGCGCGAGCGCGGAGAGCGCGATATCCATAAAGCGGAGCTCCAGGTAGAGCTCGTTTCTCACATAGGAGAGAACCTTCTCCGCCATCCCCTCCTCCCATTCTGTCTGCGTCTGTATATGCGCCATATTTCTTCCCTCCCATCTCCATAAAATCCCGCATCAGCTCTGCACCCACTGCGCGGCACATCCACCTCGCATGCCATGGTCTCCCACTCTGACGGCGGATGTTTCGGCTGTGCACGCCTCCATGCCTTCCCATGCATCTACATCTAAAAATCTGCAAATCCGTATCGCTCCCCCTGTGTGCGCGGAAAATATTTCTCCACAAAGCGCAGAAAGGAGGCTGTCCCCTCCGCCCATTCCGCCTTGGCACACACCCGTATCGCTTCCTCCAAATCGCTCCGGCAGGCAAGCCCCATCTCGCACAAAAACTGGACAGGGCGCACGTTTCGCCTGAGCGCCGCATCCTTGCAGACCGCCATAGCATGTCCGCGCAGATATTCCATGTACAGCTCCTTTTCCGCCACTCCAAGCTCCACCGGATAGCGCAGACGATTCAGAGCCAGGCTGCACAGCGTCCGCTCGGACTCCTCCGCTCTCGCTTTTTGGAAAATCTTATCGTACTGCGCAAAATCCACGATACCTTCTCTCAGACACTGCCGCGCCCGAAAGCCTTCCCCCTCAATATTCCTGCCAAACACGTGGGCCGGGGCAATCTCGTCGTAACTCTCACAATATTCCGGAAAAAGCAACTTCGCCCAGACTGCCCCCTCCTCCAAAAAAGTCACCTCGAGATCGTGCGTGATCTGCGCCAGAATCTGGCGCAGACCGCTCTGCTCCCCCCTGCCACACCGAAGTGTGATCCGGTACAGACTCTGGCAGTTCATAAACACATCGCTGCCCACCTGTATAAGACTCCTTCCGACCGCAAGCTCCCGGAGGGACGCACAGCGGTAAAATGCCAGATTTCCCACTTTCTGCACGGTGTCCGGCAGATCTATCGCCTCGATGTAGTTCCCGGACAATTCGTGCAATCGGGACACATTTCCAGCTTCCGCTTGCAGCGCCACGCCGGACTCACCCGCAAGCGCCTGCGGCTCCTCCGAAACTTCTGCCACCTCATAGTACTCTGGGAGGCGGCTTGGCTCCGCAAAGCAATAAGCGCCGATCTCAGTCAGAGCCACCCCCTCTATCTCTGTGGGAAGAACTGCCTTTGCCGACTGCCCGAAGGCGCGCAAAAGGCGCGCCTCCCCGCATTTTGTCCTCTCCCAGTAAAACTTATATGCCAACATCTAAATATACCTGCTTCTAAATACCTGTTTGATTTCTGACAGATTCCTCCGTCTTTTTTCCTTCCTGGTCTTCATTCTACCATCAGAAAGATTATTTTTCAATTCACATCGCTGGTTCCTCTGTCAATTTTCAGCACTATCCTACACAAACAATTCGGAGAGCGTGTCTTTGTGAAGCAATCCGCTTGCGAAGTCTTTCATTCTTCAACAAATCCCGGAAAAATATATCCATCCGCTTCTGCTGCACGTCGTGGACGTCCAACTCAGGAAGACCTCTGATGATGTAATGGAGCAGCATATTGTTACTCCCGATAATACAAAAACACAAAACTTCCCGGGCATAAACTTTTTTTCGCAATTGACAAATTCCTGATTCTGCAAAGTCGCTTTTTCATGGGATCTGTTTTCAAATCTGTGTCATGCCCCCGAGCAATATTCCGGTATTGACCTGATAAATCGAATCGAACTGGGACATCGGGAGCGGGTTCTCCCCCAATCCCACCTCGATCGTGTAGCCCGGTCGGTTGTATTCCTGAATAAACCAATCCTTGTAACCCGCGTAGCCCGATTCCGACGGGGTCTCCTCCACCGTATAGCCGCTGACCTGACCGAAATACCGCGCAATCTCGTAGGAGCGCGCCGGCTCGTAATCGAGATATTTCCAGTAAATCACCTCACCCTGCGTGTGGTATGCCAAAATCAACAAAAAATCATGCGCTCTTGTAAACTCGTACACCGCCGCGCTCT
>CAJLGN010000330.1 GCA_905206195.1 uncultured Roseburia sp. | reverse complement strand
GCAGCAAATCAGCGACAAGGAGCAGAAGGCGGCGCAGACGCATTTGGAATTTATGGTTCGCAGTCCCAGGCTCTGGAGTGCGGAAACACCATATTTGTACATTATTTCCTTTGAGACTGCGAAGGAAGTGATCACCGACAGAGTGGGAATCAGGGAGATTTCCATAAAGGACTGCGTGGTGCATTTCAATGGAAAGCCAGTTGTATTTCGCGGGGTAAACAGACATGATTTTGATCCGGTAACCGGGTTCACCATTTCTGCGGAGCGTATGAGACGGGACTTGGCGCTGATGAAACAGCATAATTTCAACGCAATTCGTTGCAGTCATTATCCAAATGCGCCTTACTTTTACCAACTGTGCGATGAATACGGGTTTTATGTGGTGGATGAGGCGGATAATGAAAGTCATGGTGTCTCGGAAATTTATTATGCAGATGATGATTTTGAGAATAAGAGCAAACGATGGAATGAGGCGATTTCCGACAATCCGGAATTTGTCGAAGCGACAGTTGACCGGGTGCAGCGCATGGTAATGAGAGAAAAAAACCGAGCGTGCGTCGTGGTCTGGTCTATGGGTAACGAGTGTGCCTATGGATGTACCTTTGAGAGAGCGTTAAAGTGGACAAAGGAATATGACAGCAGTAGACTGACACACTTTGAGAGCGCAAGATACCACAGTGACAAGAAAAAGTATGATTTTTCTAACTTGAATCTGTTTGGCAGAATGTACCCGTCCTTGGCGGAGATTGAGGAGTATTTGCGGAATGAGCCGGATAAACCGATGATTCTGATTGAGTACTGTCATTCCATGGGAAATGGCCCGGGGGACCTTGAGGACTATTTCAAGCTGATCTACAGGGAAAAGCTTATGTGCGGTGGGTTCGTATGGGAGTGGTGTGATCACGCAATTTATAAGGGCAGAGCAGAAAATGGAAAAGGCATATATCACTATGGCGGAGACCACGGCGAGGATGTTCATGACGGTAATTTCTGTGTGGATGGGCTGGTGTATCCGAATGGAACGCCGCACACAGGGTTACTGGAATATAAAAATGTACATCGGCCGATTCGGGTGGAGAGCTTCCGGCAGGACGCCATGGAGGCCGATTTAAAAAATTATCTGGATTTTTTGGATGCCAAAGATCATGTCAGAATCCGTTATGAGGTGAGTGCAGACGGCAGGGTGCGGGAGCAGGGCTGCATTCCGGCGCCATCCATACGCCCCGGCGAAATTGTGACCATCAAGCTTCCGGCGCGGGTGCCGGATGCGGGAAAGGCATTTTTGAAGCTCTTGTATGAGACGACGGCAGGCGATACGGCCCTGCTCCCCAGAGGGCACATCTTTGGTTTCGATGAACTTGAACTGGACACAGGGAACAATCAAAATCAGAAGGTCAAGTCGGTCAATGAAGGATTTGGGAGGGCTAATAAGAAGCTGACAGTGCAGGAGGACGATATATCCGTGCAGATAACAGGGGACACATTTTTCTATCAGTTGGATAAGAGAACCGGTTTGTTTGACAGGATGACAGCAGACGGGGGCAGGCTGATGGAAAAGCCCATGGAGATCAATATCTGGAGAGCACCGACAGATAATGATATGTATATCAAGAAAGAGTGGTATCGAGCAAAATATAACAAGACTTCAGCGCGGGCATATAAGGTCTGGACAGAAATGGTTTCGCGTACAGTGGAGATTCATTGTGAAATGTCATTGGCGGCCAATGCGGTACAGCGAATTCTCGATATGAATACGATTTGGACAATAGATGGAAACGGGACGATTGCACTCTCCATGAAAGTAGTGAGAAATTTGGAATTTCCAATGCTTCCGAGATTTGGCATCAGGCTGTTTTTGCCCGCTGAGATGAATCGGGCTGAGTATTTTGGAATGGGTCCCATGGAGAGCTACTGTGATAAGCACAGAGCAGCCGCGCACGGCGTGTTTGCGTCCCATGTCAGAGAGCTGCACGAAGATTACATCAGGCCACAGGAGAATGGCAGTCACTTTGATTGTTCCTATGTGACGGTATCAGGAGGGGGGGATGCGCTGACAGTAGTGGCGGATAAGGCATTTTGTTTCAACTTATCAGAGTATACGCAGGAAGAGTTAGAATGTAAGAAACACAACTATGAGTTAGAAGCCTCGGGCAGTACAATTTTCTGTATCGATTATGCACAAAATGGCATTGGCTCCAACAGCTGCGGACCGGATCTTTTAGACCAGTATAGCTTTAAGGATGAAACGTTTGAGTTTGCAGTGAAGCTATCGTGGGCAGAAAACAAAATATAAGAAGGATAAGCGGGATGTAGATGGTCTTCATGGCAGTTTCCCTTATGTCGGCCCCCGGGTAAGGGGGAAAAG
>CAJLGN010000329.1 GCA_905206195.1 uncultured Roseburia sp. | reverse complement strand
GTATTTCCCTTCTCACGATTATCGGGGAGATCGAGGGGCATGACTGTCTTCCAGCCACGACCAAGACGACAAAATATGAGCATGTGCTGCCCAAGCTGGCGGAGATTGAGGACAATCAGGACACCGATGGGATTTTGCTGCTCTTAAACACCGTGGGCGGAGATGTGGAGAGTGGACTTGCCATCGCCGAGATGGTCGCCTCCGTCAGCAAGCCGACGGTATCTCTGGTGCTTGGGGGCAGCCATTCCATCGGGGTGCCGCTCGCAGTATCTACGGACTATTCCTTCATCGTTCCGTCCGGCACGATGGTCATCCACCCGGTCCGCATGAGCGGAACGGTCATCGGGGCGCAGCCGACATACGATTATTTTAAACAGATGCAGAATCGCATTTTAAAATTTATTGCGGGGCATTCCAGAGCGCGGGAGGAGCGCCTTGAGAAGCTGATGATGAATACGGGAATGCTCACGAAGGATCTCGGCAGTATCCTCGTCGGCAAGGAGGCGGTGGAGGAGGGACTGATCGATGCGGTGGGCGGAATCGATGCGGCGTTTTTGAAGCTGCACAGTCTTGTCAATGCCACAAAAAAGCAGGGGGAAGAAATATCTGTAGAAAAGAATTAAGAAAACCTTTTAATGACAACTACTTTCAAATATGGTAAGATAAAGTAAGTATGCAAAAGCTTCTTGACGAGAGTACGTGGAGGATAAGGAGGCAGTTATGTCACTATTGCAGGCGATTGTGATGGGAATCATCCAGGGGATGACAGAGTTTTTGCCCGTTAGCAGTTCTGGACATCTGGCGCTTTTTAAAATATTGTTTGGAGTGGAGACGGATACGGGGATCTTGTTCGATGTGCTCTTGCACGTCGGGACGCTCATGGCGATCTGTGTGGTCTATTACAAGGACATCTGGAGATTGGTGGTTGAGGGATATTGCATTCTGCGGGATTCCTCTGTCAATGCCGTAATTTTTTTCAGAAATCACATAAAAAAAGAAGAGGAGCCATACCGGAGAGTTATAAACAGTGGATATCGAAAGTTTGTGATGTTGCTCATCGTATCAACGATTCCCACCGGTGTGATAGGCTTCTTTGGGCGCGACGTCGTCGAGATGGCATCCGAGATCCTACTCGTGCCAGGTATCTGTCTGATTGTCACGGCGATTCTATTGCTGGTCGCCGACCGGGTGCAGGATGGCGGGAAGCTTCCCAAAGGAGCTACCTACACCAGTGCCTTTGGCGTCGGGATCGCACAGGGGATCGCGACACTCCCAGGGATTTCACGGTCCGGAGCGACCATCACGGCGTGCCTTTTGAGCGGTTATCAGAGGAATTTTGCTGTGAAGTATTCATTTCTCATGTCGATACCGGCCATTCTCGGTGCACTGGTTCTGGAGATGGAAGATCTGACCAGGGTCTCAGCTGCCCCGACAGAGATTTTGTATTACATAATCGGAATGTTGATCGCTATGGGTGTTGGGTATGTCTGCATTAAGACGATGCTTGTCATCGTGCGCAAAAAGAAATTTACAGGTTTTGCCATCTACTGTCTGTTTGTCGGGGCACTGTCCATCGGCGGCTATTTTTACATGGCATAACTTTTTTGGAGGGAATATTTTTGGCAACAGCAAATAAAAAGAGAACAGCCGGGAGAAAAAAGGCACAGTCCGGCGGAGGGACAAACACGAGACGAAAAGGAAAGACTGTGCAGGCTGCGGGTGAGAATTTTACGAGGGAGGTCGTCCTCTGGATCGTCGTTGCTGTCTCGCTCCTCTTGTTTATCAGCAACTTTGGTGTCGGAGGCACCGTTGGAAATGCCGTCAGCCGGTTCTTTTTTGGAGTATTTGGTCTGATCGCCTACATTTTTCCGGTGGTGCTTTTGGGGGGCACTTTTTTTGCGGTGTCCAACAGGGGCAATCGCATTGCGGTGGTCAAAATTGTGGCGACCATGCTTTTCGTGGTCTGTTTATGCATGTTCATCGAGCTGTGCATTAACGGCAAAGATGTTCGGACAGCGGCGGAGGCGTACCGCTACAGCTACGAGCACAAATTCGGAGGCGGATTTATCGGAGGGCTTCTCGCCCGGCTTCTATGCCCGAACTTTGGGTTGATTGGCTCCTTTGTCATCGATGTCATTGTGCTGATTATTGCGCTGGTGCTGATCACGGAGAAATCCGCACTGCGCGGCATGCAAAAGAGCGGAAAAAAGGTTTATGAATCTGCCCGGGTCGGCAACGAGAGGTACAAAGAGCGCGCGGAATTGCGCAGAGAGGAGCGGGAGCTGCGCAGGGAGGAGCGAGAATTACGCCGCATGGACAAAAAGGTGGAGGGCGTCTCGATCGATACGCGCCTGATGCCGGAGTCAGCGCAGGG
>CAJLGN010000328.1 GCA_905206195.1 uncultured Roseburia sp. | reverse complement strand
AGTTCAAAATCGGTGGAAAGAAAATCAATGTGAACAAAGTTGTCCAAGCTGGTACCCATCCACATTACGAGTGACAAAACAGATGGATCCTACGTCCGAATCACGCGAAAAATGATGGAGGATTTCCGTGTTGCGGTATCCTTCGATGGAAAGAATTATGGCGTATCACCGGGGGCAACTTACCGCAAAAAAAGTTATAAGGTGGAGCCGGATATGTCGGCGGCGTGCTATTTTTATGCGGCAGCGGCAGTGACGGGAGGGCGCGCCGTTGTGCAGAATGTGCATTTCGACAATACGCAGGGCGATATCCGTTTCCTTGAGGTGTTACAGAAAATGGGCTGCGCCGTGGCGGATCAGCCGCGCGGAATCACAGTGGAGGGACCGGTGGCCGGCGCTCTAAAGGGAATCAGAATTGACATGAATGATTTTTCCGATCAGGCGCTGACGCTTGCGGCGATCGCTCCGTTTGCCGAATCCGATGTGACGATTTTTAATATCGGGCATATTAGAGGGCAGGAGTGCGACCGCATCCATGCCATCACAACGGAGCTTAGAAGGCTTGGAATTGCGTGCGAGGAGCAGGTGGATGCCGTGACGATTCATCCGGGGATGCCACAGCCGGGGGTGGTGGAGACTTACGAGGACCACCGGGTCGCGATGGCGTTTGCGCTGATTGGGCTTCGCGCCAGGGGAATCGTGATTGACCATCCGGAATGCTGCAAGAAAACATTTGAGGAATATTTTGATCTTTTGGAAATGCTCACAATAAAGTAGGGCGAGAATGCAGATAGTATCCATGTATGATTCTAGATAGAAAGTATGAGGGACAGCAGATGTACGAATTATTAAAGTGGGAAGGGCGCGCTAAGAGGGGAGTGTTCCACACGGTGCATGGGGATATCCAGACGCCGGTATTTATGAATGTGGGAACAGTTGCCGCCATCAAGGGGGCAGTGTCCACGGAGGATCTGGAGGGGATCAAGTGCCAGGTGCAGCTGTCGAACACCTACCATCTGCATGTCCGCACTGGAGACAAGCTGATCAAGGAGGTGGGAGGGCTCCACAAGTTTATGTCGTGGAACCGTCCGATTTTAACGGACTCCGGCGGATTTCAGGTTTTTTCCCTGTCGGGACTTCGCAAAATCAAGGAGGAGGGCGTTTATTTCCATTCCCACATCGACGGGGCCAAGATTTTCATGGGACCGGAGGAGAGCATGCAGATTCAGTCGAATCTCGGTTCCACAATTGCCATGGCGTTTGACGAGTGTCCTCCGGCGTTGGCGGAGCGCAAGTATGTGGAGGATTCCGTGGCGCGGACGACCCGCTGGCTGGAGCGCTGTAAAAAAGAGATGAGCAGGCTCAATTCACTCGAGGGGACGGTGAATAAAAGTCAGATGCTCTTTGGCATCAACCAGGGCGCGATCCTGCCGGACATCCGCATCGATCACGCGAAGCGCATTTCCGAGATGGACTTGGACGGCTACGCGGTGGGGGGGCTCGCGGTGGGTGAGAGTCACGAGGAGATGTACCATATTTTGGATGAGACCGTGCCGTATCTTCCGGTGGACAAACCGACCTACCTCATGGGTGTCGGCACTCCGGCAAATATCCTGGAGGGCGTGGAGCGAGGCATCGATTTCTTTGACTGCGTGTACCCTTCCAGAAATGGCCGGCACGGGCATGTGTACACGAATCAGGGAAAGCGCAATCTCTTCAACCAAAAGTACCAGAAGGATATGCGGCCGATCGAGGAGGGCTGCGGCTGCCCGGCATGCCGCCGTTACAGCAGATCCTACATCCGTCATCTGCTAAAGGCGAAGGAGATGCTTGGAATGCGCCTCTGCGTGTTGCACAACCTCTACTTTTACAACACGATGATGGAGGAGATACGGGATGCGTTAGACGCTGGGAGATTTCAGTCTTACAAGGAAGAAAAGCTCTACGGTATGGGACAGACGGGGCAAGGGAGCAGGATGTAGATCGATATAGAAAGCATGGATTGATCGGTCAATTCTTGTGGAGACAGGGGAAAAGGCTTGCCAAACGTGGCGGTTTTGTGTACAATGTTCTCTAGTGTCTGAGTCAGAACCAGATAGAACGTATCAAGTTGAATTTAGGAGGATTTAAGATGTTATCAATCTTGGCAACAGAAGCAGCTGTCCCGGCGGCGGGCATGGGCGGTATGGTGATCTGGATCGTCGTATTGTTTGGATTCATGTATTTTTTCATGATTCGTCCGCAGCAGAAGGAGGCGAAGAAGAAAAATGCGATGTTATCTGAGCTTGCGGTGGGAGACACAGTACTTACCACAAGCGGATTTTACGGGACGGTCATCGACATTTCCGACGACACGATCATTGTTGAATTTGGAAGTAACAAGAATTGCCGTA
>CAJLGN010000327.1 GCA_905206195.1 uncultured Roseburia sp. | reverse complement strand
CTCCACCATCTTTGGCCTCGTTCCCATGAAAGACTCTACCGTAGCAGAAAAGATCGCGGCGGAACTCGTTCTCGTCACGCGGGACTACCCGGCACTGCTCGGATGCGCCGACGCCTTCCTGCCGTTGCATCAGATCATGTGCGACACGTACTGCCACATGATTGAGAACGGGGATCATTACTTGTCCTGCGATTCCAGATAATCCGCCACATCCTCCGCCCCCACTTTTGTGTAGGGCAGACGGATGTATTTGCCGCCCTCCAAGTTCAGTTCGTTCAGGTCACCTCCCACGGAGAGCGCATATGCGAGATCCAGCATCGCCTCCGCCTGCCCCTCCTTGTCGTTGTACACCGTCCCGGCCAACTCTCCGTTTTGCACCGCCGCAAGACCGACATCCGTCCCGTCGATCCCGACAATCACTGGCCACTCTTCTCTCGTCAGTTCCGAAGCTTTCAGCGCGTCCACAGCGCCGAGCGCCATATCGTCATTGTTTGCGAGCACCAGCTCGATCTGGCTGCTGTACTCACTGAGCATCTGCGCCATCTTGGTCTGCGCCTGCGCCCTGTTCCAGTTTGCGATCGCATAGCCAAGCTTTTCCACCTCAACGCCGTTCTCCGCGATCGTGGACACAGAATATTCGGTGCGCACAATCGCATCCTGATGCCCGGCCTCCCCCTCCAAAACTATGTACTGGAACACACCATCTCCGTTCTTGTCCACATCGGGATTGCTCTTAAATGTATCCGCAGCGATCTCCCCCTCCAAAATGCCGGATTCAAATGCCTTTGCCCCGACATAATACAGTCTGTCCCAACGCTCTAAATCCTCCCCCACCAACTCTCTGTTAAAAAAAATGACCGGCACATTACTCTTCTCCGTCATATCGATGATGGTCGTCGGCTCCGTGCGATCCACGAGATTGACACAGATCACATCGCAGCCGCCATTTAGCATCTCCTCCACCTGATTATTCTGTGTGGACTGGCTGTCCGCCGCATTGTACACCTCGATGTTGATGGCAATGCCCGTCTCCTCCTCCCGGACACCGGCATAAGTCTGAAACTTCTCCATCAATTGGGACACAAAGGTGTCATACTGATCGTACACCGTGACTCCAATTTTAATACTCTTGATCTCCTGTCCACGCAGTCCGCCATTACAGCCCGCCATAAACTCCACCGCAAAGCAGGCTGCAACCACCACTGACAAAAGTCTTTTCTTTCCTGTCATCTTCCATCTTCCTCCTTTCCCTACTGCACGATCGGAAACAACACCTTCTGATTCGCATCATCATAGAGATTTGTCCGATCAATGACCAGAAAATGCACTTGACTGTTTTCCGCCTTCGCCAGGTGATATTTGAGCTGATTCGCCATCGCTTCCATACTCTGATAACCCATATTAAATTCATTTGGTACGATGAGCGTCTTTATCACTCCTTTGTCTAGATAATACACTGCCTTTTCAGAACATCCCACCCCGTAAAGCACACAAGCTGCCCCCGCACGCTCCTCCGATTGCAGATAATCTGCCATCTTTTCCGTCTCATTGTCGGCGAGTGCGATGATGATATCCGCAGATCCGCTCCCCCCTGGCAGCTGCAGTTCTGTCTGTGTATCCTCCCGCTCAAGCATCCACGCAAAATCTGCGGATTCCACGCCGAGTCCCTCCTGCAGCCCCTGCAGTCTCTGCTGCATGGCAAGCTGCTTTTGATTTCCACAGAGGACGCCGATCCGCTTCGCTGCAAGCTCATCTCCAAGCTCCTGGCGCACCGCCTTCGCCATCGCTCTTCCAATCTCAAGATTGTCAGGTCCCGCGAACGCATACAAATCCTCCGGTGTCACATCCGTCTCAAGCAGAATCAACGCCGCCTTCGCAGAAATGTCGCTGAGCGCATCCGCATCCACACTGGATACCAGCTGAACGATGATGCCCTTCGCACCGTTGTCCAACTCGCGGCGGATCAGCGCCATCTCCTCCTCGACACCCGATATTTTCCCGGTCGACACATAATTCAAATCAATATTATAATCTCTCGCCGCCTGCTCAAGTCCTTGGCGCAGGGCGATCCAACGGTCGCTGTTGCTGTCGTCCACAATCACCGACACCGCGCTTGATTCTTCGCTTTTTCCAACGTTAAGCATGCCGTAGGACGCCCAGATGATAATTGCCACGAGAATAAAAATAAATCCTCCCAGATAAAATCTATTTCCCGCCATTCTCCGATTCCTCTCCCAGCTGTCTTAATTTTCCACCCTCCAAAAGCGCCATCATCTCCTGCGTGCAGTCGATGTGCGGAAGATGGATGCGCACGGTCGTCCCCTCGTCCGGGACGCTCTCAATCTCCACGCCGTACGGCTTTCCAAAGCGCAGACGGATACGGTTATGCACAT
>CAJLGN010000326.1 GCA_905206195.1 uncultured Roseburia sp. | reverse complement strand
AACCAGTTCACTCGGATGAGCACGCCGGAGGTTTCCTACTCTGAGTTCCTGGATATGGTGAACGGAACCGGAGCTTGGGAGGGCAGGAGCGTTGAGTCGGTGGAGATCGGGTCTTACCAGATTGACATTAAGCTGAAATCTGACGGAAAGTTGCCCTATGATATCACATACTATTGCGGGAGAGTGCTCGACGAGGAGATGATTCCGCTCCTGAAGGAGAAGGGGGTGGAGATTTACGGAGTCATTCCGGATAACACCTCTACATGGATATTCAGTATTCTAAGCTATCTGATCCCGCTTGCAGTCATATGGGTTGTGCTCGGCATGGTCATGCGCAAGATGGGCAGCGGGGCCATGGGAGTTGGAAAGAGCAATGCAAAGATCTATGTGGAGAAGCAGACGGGAGTCACATTTAAGGATGTGGCCGGGCAGGATGAGGCGAAGGAGTCCTTGCAGGAGGTTGTGGATTTCCTTCACAATCCGGCGAGGTATCGCGACATTGGTGCGAAGCTTCCAAAGGGAGCGCTTCTTGTGGGACCGCCGGGTACAGGCAAGACCCTTCTCGCAAAGGCGGTGGCAGGCGAGGCAAAGGTGCCGTTTTTCTCTCTCGCAGGCTCAGACTTTGTGGAGATGTTTGTCGGAGTCGGAGCCTCCCGCGTGCGCGATCTGTTCAAGGAGGCACAGAAGCAGGCGCCCTGCATCATTTTTATCGATGAGATCGATGCCATCGGAAAGAGCCGTGACAGCCGTTACGGGGGCAACGACGAGCGCGAGCAGACGCTAAACCAGCTGCTTGCCGAGATGGATGGATTTGACACCTCAAAGGGGCTTTTGATTCTGGCGGCGACAAACCGCCCGGAAGTGCTTGACAAGGCGTTGCTGCGACCGGGGCGTTTTGACAGACGGATCATTGTGGATAAGCCGGATTTGAAAGGCCGCCTTGAGACGTTGAAGGTTCACTCAAAGGAAGTTATGATGGATGAGACCGTGGATCTCGATGCGCTCGCGCTCGCCACGGCGGGGCTGGTGGGCTCCGATCTTGCCAACATGATCAACGAGGCGGCAATCAACGCGGTCAAGGGTGGCAGAAAGTTTGTAAACCAGTCTGACCTGTTTGATGCTTTTGAGCTTGTGGCGGTCGGTGGTAAGGAGAAGAAAGACCGCGCCATGAGTGAGAAGGAGCGCAGGATCGTGGCATACCACGAGGTGGGACACGCGATGGTGACCGCGCTGCAGAAGAATACGGAGCCGGTGCAGAAGATCACGATCGTGCCGCGAACCATGGGGGCGCTCGGTTATACCTTGCAGACGCCGGAGGAGGAGAAGTTCCTGCAGACGAAAGAGGAGCTTCTCGCCAAGATTACGACGTACATGGCAGGGCGTGCGGCCGAGGTGCTGGCTTTTGAGTCAGCCACCAGCGGAGCGGCGAATGACATCGAGCACGCAACAGCGATCGCGCGGGCGATGGTGACGCAGTACGGTATGTCGGAAAAGTTTGGTATGATGTGCTTGGCGACGACGGAGAACCAGTACCTGGATAACCACGCGGGGCTGATCTGCGGCGAGGACACCGCGGCACAAATTGACAAAGAGGTGCTGGCGATCATCAACCATGCTTACGAGGAGGCGGTACGTCTGTTGACAGAGAACCGCGAGGTGTTGGATAAGATCTCGGATTACCTGTATGAGCACGAGACGATTACCGGCAAAGAGTTCATGCGAATTTTCCGCGAGCTTAAAGGAATCCCGGAACCGGAGGAGGAGAAGAGCAAGAAGACTTTCTTCGAGCAGGCCGAGGAGGCGCGCCACGCACTGGATGTGAGAGTGGGGCAGGAGACGGAGACAACGCAGCAGAAGACATGGAATAATGATGGTGAATAATGTTTGACATTACAGAGGAATTAAAAAAACTCCCGGATCAGCCGGGAGTTTACATCATGCACGATGGACGGGATGCGATTATCTACATTGGGAAGGCCGTCAGCCTGAGAAAAAGAGTACATCAGTATTTTCAGCCCAGTCATAATGAGGGGATCAAGAAGGCGCAGATGGTAAAGCAGATTGCGCGTTTTGAGTACATTGTCACGGACTCGGAGCTGGAGGCTCTGGTGCTTGAGTGCAATTTAATCAAAGAGCATCGTCCGAAGTACAACACGATGCTGCGGGATGATAAGACATATCCCTATATCAGGGTGACTCTTGGGGAAGATTTCCCGAGGGTCCTCTTTTCACGTCAGCAGAAAAAGGATAAATCCAGATATTTTGGACCGTACACGAGCGGGGGGGCGGTGAAGGATACGATTGAGCTGGTGAATAAGATCTATCAGCTGCGCACCTGCAGCAGGAATCTTCCGAAGGACACGGGCACAGAGCGCACGTGTCTAAATTACCAGATTC
>CAJLGN010000325.1 GCA_905206195.1 uncultured Roseburia sp. | reverse complement strand
CTGAAAACAAATGGATACGCTGTTGTTGGTACAGGTGACTTTGGCGCGGAGCTCGGCCGGATTATGGCAAAGCAGGAGGGAGCCAAGATTGTGGCTGTTTTGGATCCGGAGAATGGCGCAGGTGCCGCTGAGGAATTCGGGTGTGCTGTGGAGACAGATCTCGATGTGCTCTGCGGGCGCAGCGACGTGGATGCCGTGATCGTGGCTACGCCGAACTATCTGCACAAGGAACCGGTTCTCGCGGCTGCAAGGCGCGGAAAAAATGTATTTTGTGAAAAACCGATTGCGCTTAGTTACAAGGATTGTGACGAGATGGTGAGGGCCTGCCAGGAGGCGGGAGTGATCTTTATGGCGGGCCATGTCATGAACTTTTTTCGAGGCGTTCGCCATGCAAAGCAGCTCATTGCTGAGGGAAAAATCGGGAAAGTGCTCTACGCACATTCAGCCCGCAACGGCTGGGAGGAGCCGCAGGAGAGTATCAGCTGGAAGAAAATTCGTTCGAAATCGGGAGGTCATCTGTATCACCACATCCACGAGCTCGACTGCATCCAGTTTATCATGGGACCCGCCGCATCGGTCACGATGGTCGGCGGAAATGTAGCACACACCGGAAAGGAGTTCGGGGATGAGGATGATATGCTTTTCCTGGCGCTTGAGTTCGGGAATAATACATACGCGATCTGCGAGTACGGCTCCGCGTTCCACTGGCCTGAGCATTATGTGCTCATCGAGGGCACTGAGGGCTCGATTCGCATCGATATGTGCGATGTGGGTATGACGGTGAAAACGGCCGCTGGGGAGGAGCATTTTCTGGTGCATGAAAGCAGGGAAGAGGACCAGGACAGAGCTCGTATTTACCACAGCACCGAGATGGACGGGGCAATTATGTACGGGCGTCCGGGAAAGCTTCCGCCCATGTGGCTGCACAGCATCATGAAAAATGAGATGAAGTATTTTAACGGAATCATGCACGGGGATACGCCCACGGAGGAATTTAAAGATCTTTTGAACGGGAAGGCCGCGAGGGCCGCCATCGCCACGGCGGATGCGGCGACGCGCTCCCTGCGGGAAAACCGGAAGGTGGACGTGGCGGAGATCACAAAATAGCGCGCATATAAATTGACAAAATCTTCACAGAAATCGAGAGAACGAGTAGACAGACCCGCGGATATGATTTACAATAAAAGCGAATGAGTCTTCTGCCCGTTCTCTTTGCGCTATCCGGGAACTGACGGTTTTTTGCCGCGGTGCGGAAGATTTCGAAAATCTTATGATATTTTAGGAGGAATAGAGGATGAGAGTGTACAGGGCAAAGGATTATGAGGAGATGAGCCGCAAGGCCGCAAATATTATTTCTGCACAGGTGATCCTAAAGCCGGACTGTGTGCTTGGACTGGCGACGGGATCCTCGCCGGTCGGGACATACGCGCAGCTCGTGGAGCGCTGTGGGAATGGGGATTTAGATTTCTCGGAGGTTAAGACAGTGAATCTGGATGAGTACAGAGGTCTGGATCACGACAATGATCAGAGCTACTACTATTTTATGATGCAGAATCTGTTTGGCAAGGTGAATATCGATCTTGCAAACACCAATGTGCCAAACGGAATGGAGCCGGATGCCGAGAAGGAATGCGCGCGCTACGAGGCGAAGATCCGCGCGCTCGGCGGTGTTGATTTGCAGCTTTTGGGGATTGGTCACAACGGTCACATCGGTTTCAATGAGCCGTCCGCACAGTTTGACGCAACGACGCACTGTGTGGATCTGACACAGAGCACAATCGAGGCGAACAAGCGCTTTTTTGCGTCGATCGACGATGTTCCCAAGCAGGCTTACACGATGGGAATCGGGACGATCATGCAGGCGAAGAAGATCCTGATGGTGGTCAGCGGAGCGGAGAAGGCTGAGATTGTGAAGCGGTCGTTCTTCGGACCGGTCACACCGGAGGTGCCGGCCTCCGTGCTCCAGCTCCACCCGGATTTCATTCTGGTGGGCGATGAAGCTGCATTATCAGCAATTTAACGAAAAACAGGGGTTATATATAGTAAAATATAACAAAATAAAAAACCTGTGCTCGGATAAACTTGACAAAATCAACAAGGTACAGTACACTTAGTCATATGGTAATAAAGTAATAGAAATGGATTGTTACTGGCAAGGCAGGCAAGACCAGATTTTGTGGCTCGCAATGGGCGAATCACAGGGTTTGGTCTTTCTTTTTGGCATAAAATGTCTCACAGAGCGCGATGTTCGTGTTCGTTGTTTGAAAGGGCATAGAAATGAAGATTTATAAGGTAATTAACAATAATGTGCTCTCAGCTTACGACGACAAGAAGCAGGAGGTTGTCGTGATGGGCCGGGGCATCGGCTTTAAAGCGAAGGCTGGAGATACCATTGACGAGG
>CAJLGN010000324.1 GCA_905206195.1 uncultured Roseburia sp. | reverse complement strand
GGGACTTGCCATCGGTGACCTCCAGGTCCGGGCAAGGGGAGACGGAGTCGCGATCTTGGACTCGGGAACACAAAAGATTCGGATTGAGAGAGCGGATGCACCTGCCAGGGTTGGCAAAGTGGACTACGCCTCACCCCTTGGCAATGACGGGAGATTGATCGGCGTGAATGAGGCGATGGAATATCAAAAAAGTGGGACATCCACCTGGCTTCCGTGCACCGGGCGAGAGGTGACGGGACTGTCCGACGGAGAATACCGCGTGCGCTTTCGGGCAGATGGAAATGTGCTCGCATCCGACGCGCAGACGCTTGTGATCGGAGCGGGACAAGCGCCGACTTACGCGCTGGTCGTCACCCCGGATGAGGCAATATCTGCGGAGCAGGCGCAGGGATATGAGGCGCCTGACTGGAAGAAATTCACTGTGACCAACCGTGGAACGGGAAACGTGAAAAATCTCAGGGTAATGCTTGGCGGGGCAGATGCGGACTGCTTTGTGCTCGATAAAAGCGGAATGGCGGACTTGCTGGAGACAGAGGGTGATGATGCCTCGGTTACGACTTTTCAGGTGCGCCCGCGTGTGGGACTGAAGGAGGGGAGTTATACGGCATCCGTTGAAGTGACTGCGGATTCACTTGGCATACATACCAAAAAAGTGACGTTTCACGTTCGCTCGAAAGAGGAGAAGCCCACAGGAGGGACATCCGAGAGTGCATCCCAGGGCGGCGCGCAAAATGGAGAAACAGCGGGCCAAAATCCAGTCGCAGATGAAATCCAAAGCGGGGGAACTTCGAACCCAAATCCAGTCGCAGACGTGATATCCACCGACAGTGGCACAGGTGGCACAGGTGGCGCGGTGGGCGGCGGTCCAGTCGCGGGAGATATGCCGGGCGCGATGGCGGGAGCCGGAGAGCAGAGCGGAGATGAAGCAGTTCCGGAGGTGACGGACACAGCGAAAAAAACAGATTCTGTCAAAAAGTTGGAAGACAACAGTTTGGTGGAGCCCGGAAACCTGGCAGACAACGGAATGCCTTCCGATGTGCAGGGACCTGAATTCAGTGCTGAGCAGGGGGCAACTTTGGGCAGTCAGGGGAAGAAGGAGAGCGAAATTGAAGGAAAAGACGCTGAGGGAAATGGTGTAAACACCGCGGTGATTGCTGCTGTGGGTCTGTCCGTCTCACTGGGAGGCGCTTGCGGCGGTGGTTTTTTTCTGAAAAAATGGTGGTATGGGAAAAAGCTATCATGATTACTTTTCGGTGTTGTCATCGGAGGCAGAAAGAGAGGACAGATTATGCGATTGATCATCATAAGGCACGGAGACCCGGATTATGAGCGGGATTCTCTGACGGAAAAAGGATGGAGGGAAGCAGAGCTTTTGGCGGAACGGATCGCAGGGATAGATGTGAGGGCGTTCTACGTCTCGCCTCTGGGCAGGGCGAAGGACACGGCATCTCTGACATTAAAAAAGATGAACCGCACGGCGATCGAGTGCGAGTGGCTCAGAGAGTTTTGGGTCAGAATCCAACGGCCGGACTGTGGGCAGGAGGAGACGATCGCCTGGGATTGGCTGCCGGAGGACTGGACGATCGTGGAGGAGTATTTTCGGCGGGATCTCTGGAGCACGACAAAACAGATGCGGGCGGGCGGATGCCCGCAAGTGCATGGTGATAGGATAAGTGCAGATCAAGACGGTAAACATGGTTCGGGAGAGGGCTTGCAGGGGCAGAGTGAGACGCAGACAAAAGATGGAGTCGGCGCGGAGGATGATTGGGTTATTCGCAATTTTGACGCGCTGCTGGCGGGTCACGGGTGTGCGCGGTAGGGAAATGTCTACCGGGTGGAGCGCGCCAACCGGGACACGCTGGTATTTTTCTGCCATTTTGCACTGGAATGTGTGCTCTTAAGCCATCTGATGGGCGTCTCCCCGATGATTTTATGGCATCATACGTGCGCGGCTCCGACTTCTGTGACAACGGTCTATACGGAGGAGCGCAGAGAGGGAACCGCGAGCTTTCGGGTCAGCAGTTTTGGAGATATCTCGCATCTTTACGCGGCGGGCGAGGAGCCAGCGTTCGCGGGGCGATTCTGCGAAACCTTTGACTGTGCGGAGGAGGCGCACGACTGACCTCATCTTTTTGCTGGCAGGAATTACCGCTATCTTTATACAGATCTCCATGGTACAATTCAATATGTAACAAAGCTGTAACATGTATGAAATATTTCTGATATATATTTTGTGCATGTAGAAAATGGAGGTACATAGAAATTGAAGAGAGCGATTATTTTTGCAGCAGTACTGATGGCGGGCACGGTGTTCGCGGGAGCGCCGGTACAGGCGCAGGCGGCAACACGGGCAAATGTGGCGGTCGTGAAAAAGGTAGTGGCGGGGAGCGGAAGCACCCTGAGAGAGTGTCTG
>CAJLGN010000323.1 GCA_905206195.1 uncultured Roseburia sp. | reverse complement strand
GTTTTGGCACTCAATATGTCCCTCGGGATAGCAGGCGGCGAGGATATTGAAGTCGCCGCAATCCCGGATAAAGGCGATCAGGTCGCAGGCATATTGAAATTCTCCGGAATTTACAAAATGCTCCGGCAGATCGCCTCTGAGCGCCAAAATATTGTCGATGCCAAGGCGTTTTAGATCGCTCAACTTTCCGCGGACAGACTCTTTTGTCAGTCCGATGCAGGGCAGATGCGCCACACTCTCAATGCCATAATTGTGTTTGATCTCCGATGCGATGCGGAAGGTCTGATTGCTGTTCTCACTTCCACCCGCACCGTAGGTCACGCTGATAAAATCGGGCGCTAGATCCTTTAGATCCTCCAGCGTTTCATAGATTGTTTCAACGGGCGCGGTGCGTTTGGGCGGAAAGATCTCAAAGGAGAACGCCGTTTTGTCATGAAAAAGTTCTGTGGTCCTCATTTCTCAATTCTTTTGCCGCCGCGACAAGGTTTTTAAGGCTTGTGGTGGTCTCGGCAACTCCTCTCGTTTTTAATCCGCAGTCGGGGTTCACCCACAACTTTTCGCGGTCGATTTTTTCCAGCATTTTTGCGAGGGCTGTTTTGATTTCGCCCACAGATGGAACGCGCGGGGAGTGGATATCGTATACGCCGGGTCCGACCTCCGTCTTGAAATGATTTTCTTTGAGCGAATCCAAAAGCTGTAAGTCGGAGCGGGACGCCTCAAAGGTGATGACATCCGCATCCATATCGTCTATGGCTGGAATGATGTCTGTAAATTCGCTGTAGCACATGTGCGTGTGTATCTGTGTCGAAGCTTTTACTCCGCTGTGGACAAGGCGGAAAGCGGGGATTGCCCAGTCGAGGTAATCGCTGTGCCAGTCAGATTTGCGCAGCGGAAGTTTCTCGCGCAGGGCGGCTTCGTCAATCTGAATCATGCGTATGCCGTTCGCTTCCAGATCGAGGACTTCGTCCCGGATTGCAAGTGCGATCTGGTAAGTGCTTTCTTTTACCGAGATATCCTCGCGGGGAAACGACCAGTTGAGGATAGTGACAGGACCTGTCAGCATTCCCTTCATCGGTTTCTCTGTGAGGCTCTGGGCGTAGGCGGACCAGGCGACGGTCATCGGCTTAGAGCGCGAGACGTCGCCCCAGATAATTGGGGGCTTGACGCACCGCGTGCCGTAGGACTGCACCCAGGCCTTTTCCGTAAACAGGTAACCGTTTAAATGTTCACCGAAATATTCCACCATATCGTTGCGCTCAAATTCGCCGTGGACGAGCACATCGAGATCGATTTCCTCCTGTAGGGCGACACACGCGGCGATCTTTTGGCGGTTGAAGTCAATATAGTCGCGCTCACTGATTTTGCCGTTTTTGAAGGCGGAACGGTTTGCCTTCACGTCGGCGGTCTGC
Source organism: uncultured Roseburia sp. (assembly GCA_905206195.1). Lineage (GTDB taxonomy): Bacteria > Bacillota > Clostridia > Lachnospirales > Lachnospiraceae > Roseburia. Next base: position 1,025 of record CAJLGN010000323.1, on the reverse strand, counting down.
GGGAAGGAGCCGATCGTTGTGGTGGGAAACAAAGGCAGGTCAAATTCCTGTCTTTGGAGCTTTTCTCTGACCGAGAATGCGGGAAGTCTTGTGAAATCGCTGTCCTTTATCTCCGAAACTCTTTTTTGAACATTTGCATCGTGGCAGTCGATTCTGCTCTCAAACAAGGCGGCATTTGCGGCGAATAACTCCGTATCTTCATAGCGGTCCAAAGCGGCGAGGGATTTTAACTCTTCCAGCTCAAAGAGTTTTTCCTGCGCAAAGGAAAAGTGCTTCGCGTGCGCCGCCGACAGCTTTGTCTCATGCTCCAGTGTGTACGGGACATGGAGAAGGGAGCAGGACGTGCCGATAACGGTATGTATGCCGGCGTCTTTTAGCGCGGAGAGGATGCACAGCGTATGCCCGTAATGATTTCTCCAAATATTTTTGCCGTTTATGACACCTGCGAACAGGAGCTTGTCATCTGGAAATCCGTGTTCTTTTATGAGAGAAAGTGTCTGCTTGCCCTCGACAAAGTCCAGACCGACAGCGTCAAAGTCCAGATGAATCAGCGTGCCGTAAATATCGCGCACGTCTCCGAAGTAAGTCTGGAGGAGTATCTGTAAGCGGCCCTTTCCCGTGAGAATGTGACGGTACATTTTCTCAAACAGCGCGATGTCGCCTGCAGTTAAATCATGGACGAGATACGGCTCATCAAACTGCACCCACTCTGCTCCAAGACCGTCAAACTTAGACAGGAAGTCCTCATAAGCGGTGATGATGGCGTCCACAAAATCTTCCGCATTTTTTGTGCCCATACAGCGGGAAAGCTTCAGCAGGGTGAATGGACCGACCACCACCGGTTTTGTCGGGATGCCCAGCACTTTCGCCTCCGTGTACTCGTCAAAAGGCTTTGTTCCAGCGAGTCTGATCTCTGTCTCATCCTCGATTTCAGGTACCATATAGTGATAGTTGGTGTGAAACCATTTTTTCATGGCGAGCGCTTTCACATCGTTCCGCGTGCCCCGGTAGCCTCTGGCCATTGC
>CAJLGN010000322.1 GCA_905206195.1 uncultured Roseburia sp. | reverse complement strand
GAAGCTCCGGGCTTTTGGGATTCCCCGGAGGTTTCCCAGAAAAAAATGAAAGAATTAAAGAGCATGAAGGATGATGTGATGACCTATGCTTCTTTGAAGGCACAGTTTGAGGATATAGAAACTCTCATCGAGATGGGATATGAGGAGAATGATGCATCTCTCATTCCGGAGATCGAGGAGATGCTTGGGGGATTCAGGGAAACTTATGAGGGCATTCGGATTAAGACACTGCTGTCAGGCGAATACGATAAGGACAATGCGATCGTATCCCTGCACGCGGGCGCAGGCGGTACGGAGTCGTGCGACTGGGCGGCGATGCTCTATCGGATGTTCACGAGATGGGCTTCGGATAAGGGTTATGAGGTCGAGGTGTTAGACTCGCTGGACGGGGAGGAGGCTGGGATAAAATCGGTCACATTTCAGGTCAACGGGGAGAATGCCTACGGATATATGAAGTCTGAGAAAGGGGTGCACCGCCTGGTGCGCATATCGCCGTTCAACGCGGCGGGCAAGAGGCAGACTTCCTTTGTATCCTGCGACGTCATGCCGGACATTGAGGAAGATCTGGACATTGAGATCAATGAGGATGAGCTGCGGATTGACACCTACCGCTCCAGCGGTGCGGGCGGACAGCATATCAATAAGACATCCTCGGCAATCCGCATCACACATCTTCCAACTGGAATCGTGGTACAGTGTCAGAATGAGCGCTCTCAATTTCAGAACAAGGACAAGGCAATGCAGATGTTGAAGGCAAAACTCTACCTCTTAAAGCAGCAGGAGAATGCGCAGAGGGCGGCTGGCATCCGCGGGGAGGTGACGGAGATCGGATGGGGAAACCAGATTCGGTCGTATGTCATGCAGCCGTACACGATGGTGAAGGATCACAGGACTGGTGTGGAGACTGGGAATGTGGACAGTGTCATGGACGGAAAGATTGATTTGTTTATGAATGGATATCTGAAGTGGCTTTCACTGGGATGTCCAAAGGGGCTCGGAGGGGACGACGAGTAGCGGGCGGATGATGTTTCCGGTACGGGATCAATATGGAGCTGATATATATTCAGCACGGGAGGTTGGCAGAGCCTGACAATGTGGTGGAAACTACCTGCCCGAACTGCGGCGCGCCGATCACGGGTCTTTGGAATATGCGCTGCGCGTACTGCAGGATTGCCGTGACGCCGGTCAATCGCAAGGTGTGGAAGCCGCCTCGTTACTGTGAAGTTGATTATCACCATGTGTAATATGCGTGCGGTGTGCGGAGAGCTGCTGCGCGCATAAAATATACCAGGATACAGGAGGGCTTATACGATGGGAATTATAAGGGCGATTGGCAAGGCGATTGGCGGAGGGTTTAGCGATCAGTGGCTCGAGGTCTATGAGGCGGACGATATGGGGGAGGGGACTCTTTTTACCAGCGGTGCCCTGATCCGAAGAGGACAGAATACAAAGGGGAGCAGTGGCACGGTCAGCAACGGATCGATTATCCATGTGTATGACAATCAGTTTATGATGCTTGTGGACGGGGGGAAAAATCGTTGATTACACCGCGGAGCCGGGATATTATAAGGTAGATAATTCTTCACTGCCGTTCATGTTCAATGGAGAGTTCGGGGATGCGCTCAAGGAATCTTTCAACCGTGTGAGATTTGGCGGAGAGACTCCCACGGCGCAGAAGGTGTTTTTCTTGAATCTGCAGGAGATCAAGGGAATCAAGTTTGGCACAAGGAATCCGATCAATTATTTTGACAGCTTTTACAATGCGGAGCTCTTTTTGCGCGCGCATGGCACGTATTCGGTGAAAATCACGAATCCGTTGCAGTTTTATGCGGAGGTAATTCTGAGAAACAAGGAGCGCGTGGAGATCGAGGCGATCAATGAGCAGTATCTTTCGGAGTTTTTGGAGGCTCCGCAGTCGGCGATCAATCAGATGTCTGCCGACGGCACTCGCGTCTCCTATGTGACATCTAAGGCCAGGGAGCTTGGAAAATATATGGCGGATATCCTGAATGGAGATTGGAATCAGATGCGCGGCATGGAGATTCAGGCCGTTGGAATCGCAAGTCTATCCTACGATGAGGAGTCCCAGAAGCTCATCAATATGAGAAACGAAGGCGCGATGCTCGGAACGGATGTCAACGTTATGCGGGGTATGGCGATGAAGAATCTGACCGAGGGTGTGCGCGATGCCGGAAGCAATGCGGGCGGGGCGATGACGGGATTTCTGGGCGTCGGAATGGGTATGAATGCGATGAATCAGACACTGGCGGGATTTGGCATGATGCCAAACCAGGGTGAGATGCAGCAGGATTCAGTTCCGCAAAGTCAGGGGGCGGCGCAGCGCACACGGCATCAGAGAGGCGGCTGGACGTGCGCGTGCGGTCACGAGAACAGTGGGAAATTCTGCAGCGAGTGTGGGAAGCCTGCCCCGGCGGCGACAT
>CAJLGN010000321.1 GCA_905206195.1 uncultured Roseburia sp. | reverse complement strand
AAGGACATCCCGGTACCAGATGATCATAAAGTCAAAGTAATCGTTGATTTCGAGCTTATACGCACCGATCTGCTTAACCGCCTCTGTCATCTCGTAAATATCGATATCGCCAAGGCGTTTGATCAACTGCAGTACCGATGTCTTTAATTCGTTAAAATCTTCCGAGGATGCCAGCTGTATCGCCTTCCCCACATTTCCCTGTGCGAATGCGACGCAGACATCCGCCTGATAATCCGGCACCTGGTATCTGCCCATCAAAAATTTCTTGATCTTTTCATCCGGCACAACCTTGATATTCAAGGTCACACACCTAGAAAGGATCGTCGGCAAAAATGTATCTGCATTGGTGGTCAACAAAATTAAAACCGCGTAGGCGGGTGGCTCCTCGATCGTCTTAAGCAGCGCATTCTGCGCCTGTGTATTCATTTTTTCCGCCTCATCGATGATGTAGATCTTGCGCCTGCTGCTGTATGGCTTGATGACGATGTCATTGTTGATCTGCCCGCGGATGTCATCCACCGATATCGTATTCGGCTTCTCGTGGCGCACATAGATGATGTCCGGCTGATTTCTCCCCTGCGTCTGCTTGCAGGAGCGACATTCCATACACGGTTCAACTGATCCAGACTTCTCTCCCTCCACCGCCTTTGCCTTTATCTTCTCGTCCAATCTCTCGCACTGGAGCGTCTGGGCAAGCGCCTCCGCAAGCATCATCTTCCCGGATTCCCCCGGTCCGTTTATAATATATGCATGTGATACTTTATCCATGGTAATGGCATTCTGCAGATGCTCTATGATCTGCTCATGTCCTAAGATTTCTTGAAATCCTGCCATAATTACCTCTTTTCCATACTGCCAGACACTGTAAAACAGTTCCCATCAGGTGAATATATCCAAAAGAAGCCCTCGGATCTCGCCGATCTTTCCGAGAATACTGATGTGATCCTTCTCGTCCTTTACCAGCTCCTGCGCCAGCTCATCCAAGTTCGTGTCAATGAGCTTAATCAAACCGTAGACTCTGTGACGGCCCTTTCGATCCAAAAAATTTTCTCTGGAGAACTTGTGTGAGCGGAATACCACCTCATTCATAAACTCTCGGATCAGCTGTCTGTACTTCTTCATATCCCGGATATCCATATGCTGTGCAATCCGGTTTCCCTGAAACGTGATATCCGACAGCAGATTGTCCACTTTCGCGGCAAGCTCCGCATCCGTGATTGCGCTCGCCAATGTGAACTTGAATGTTCCATCCCCCGTCTCCGTCGCTATTGTATCCGGCACCTGTGTCACCGGTGATGTGTTGTTGATCTTGATGTCCAAAGCGTCACCCTCTTTCTGGAATCCCCTCCACACAGCCCCATCTGTCTCTTAGCTTTGCATAAAATCTTTAATCTTCTGTTCTGTCTTCTGCAAATCCTCGTTCACAAACCGCCGGTCGATCCCTGCTTCCCTTAACTTTGCCTCGGAAAAATCCGCTGCATCCGCGAGAAATCTCCGGCATAGCTCCTCATACTTCGGCGCTCTTTGACTGCGCTCTCTCTCGATCGCGCGCTCTAAGCGAACACCGTCCTCCACCTCAATGTATATCGGAATGACGCGGTCTTTTCCGAAGTAATCCCGCATTTTTAAATAGGCCTCCAGCGTGCCGATGAACAGATAGTCCTGCGCGTCGTCCCCCATCTGATGATCTTTCACGGTAAAATACTTCCACACACCGCAGACTGTCTGGTATGCCCGCAGCTCGATAACCCTGTCCTCAGCCTCAAATGCGCGAAGCTGATCCTCATCGCAGAAATAGTATTCCACCCCATCCGTCTCACCCTCCCGCATAGGGCGCGTCGTGTAGGAAACCAATGTTTTTAAGGAAAGTTCTTCGTCGTCCAGCAGCATCTTGTACAATGTATCCTTGCCGGAGGAACTTTTTCCCATGATACAATATATTTTTCCCATTTGCTGTACCTTTCCAGTATAATATAGTCTTTAAAAATATACAATCTTTATCCGCCCGCGCGCAAGATTCCGCTGTCCCTCCACATGCAGTCCCACCTGTCGGCATTCTATTATTTTTTGTAGAAATTCCCCCGTGATGACTTCGCCAGGCACGAGCAGCGGGATCCCGGGCGGATACAGGTACACATAGTCCGCGGATACTCTCCCCCGCGATTCCGCAAAAGCCACCTCTGCGCAGGGAAGCGCCATCGCCTGGTCAATCTGCAATCTTCTCTCATTTTCCGTGTACATACGCCCGATGAATCCTGCCCGATGACCCGCATCTTTCACATCAACCGTGGCATCGATCTCCCGCAGAGCCGCTGCGAGCCGCTCAAATCCCTCCTCCGTGTCCATGATACTCGTCATCCCGAGCACGTAGAAGGACGAAACCATCTCCATCTGCAACTGATACTTTTGCAGGAGTGTGCGGGAAAGCCACTCCCCGCTTCCGGGCGTTCTTC
>CAJLGN010000320.1 GCA_905206195.1 uncultured Roseburia sp. | reverse complement strand
CTCAGGAATGATTTAGGAGGAAAAATAAGATGAGTATTATAGCAATCTTGGTTGCAGCCGTCGTAGTTGGCGGTGTGGGTATCTTAATTGGATTTTTCCTCGGTATTTCCGGAGAAAAATTCAAGGTAGAAGTGGACGAGAGAGAGGAGGCGATCATGGAAGTGCTTCCCGGCAACAACTGCGGCGGCTGTGGCTACGCGGGGTGCTCGGGTCTGGCGGCAGCCATCGTAAAGGGAGAGGCTCCGGTTACACAGTGTCCCGTCGGGGGGGCTCCGATCGCGGAAAAAATCGGCGATATCATGGGCGTCGTTGCGGAGGAAGGCACACGTCAAGTTGCATTTGTAAAATGTGCCGGTACCTGTGAGAAGGCCAACAAAGATTATGAGTACTCTGGAAATGAGGACTGCAGTGCGATGGAATTTGTGCCGAACGGGGGTCCGAAGTCCTGTAATTATGGGTGTCTTGGATATGGTTCCTGCGTGAGAGCATGCCCGTTTGATGCGCTTCATATCGTGGACGGCATTGCGCTGGTTGACAAGGAAGCGTGCAAAGCGTGCGGAAAATGTCTCGATGTCTGTCCAAAGAACCTGATTGAGTTTGTTCCGTACGATTCCAAGCATCTGGTGCAGTGCAGCTCAAAGGACAAGGGCAAGGACGTGATGAAGGCCTGCTCCGTTGGATGTATCGCATGCCGGATCTGCGAGAAGAACTGTCCGGTGGATGCAGTGCATGTGGTTGACAATATTGCATATATTGATCAGACGAAATGCACACAGTGCGGTATCTGTGCAGAGAAGTGCCCCAAAAAGATTATTCTTTAGAAGGTAAACATATAAAAATGGCGGTAATGGGAGCGAAAAAGCTCGCGTCACCGCCATTTTCTATACAAATCATTTTGCCATTTGGAGAAAGATATGATAGAGTAATACAGTGTAGAAAAATTGCAGAATCTTTATGTTTTGATAAAAGGGGACGAAGTGATCAGATGGAGCAAAAGAGCTTTGATTTTAATAAGAAGAAACGAATCGTCGTCAAAATTGGCTCATCATCGCTGAATTATGGCAAGACTGGAAATCTGAATTTTACCAAGCTGGAGCATCTGGTGCGCGAACTCTGCAATTTGAGGAATCGTGGGATGGATGTGTGTCTGGTCAGCTCGGGAGCAATCGCTGTTGGGCGCCAAACGCTCGGTATGCAGGAGCGCCCGCGGGATATCTCGACAAAGCAGGCGTGTGCTGCGGTGGGGCAGGCACGTCTTATGATGATCTACCAGAAGTTATTTGCGGAGTACAATCAGGTGGCAGGGCAGATTCTCATGACGAAGAATACCATGGTCAATCCAGTGTCGCGCGCGAATGCCAGAAATACCTTTGATGAATTGTTTCGGCTAGGTGCGATTCCCATTGTAAATGAGAACGATACGGTGTCAACCTATGAGATGCAGTTCGGTGACAATGATACGCTCTCAGCCATCGTCGCATCCCTCGTGGGTGCAGATCTTTTGATTCTCTTGTCGGACATCGACGGGCTCTTCACCGATGACCCGCACAAAAATTCGGAGGCAAAACTGATTGAGGTCGTCGAGAAGATGGACACTTCCATTTACGGAATGGCAAAAAGATCCACCGGAAGTGATGTTGGGACCGGCGGCATGGCGACCAAGCTGACCGCGGCGAAGATTGCGACGCTCTCCGGCGCGGATATGATCATTGCAAACGGCGCGGATGTGTGTATTTTGCACCATATTTTTGATGATACCTTTAAGGGGACAATTTTTAAGGCGCAGCAAAAAGAGACGTTCCGCATCGAGGATTTCATACTTGAGACGATCGGGTGAGAGAACGGATGACATAGAAAGAAAATGGGGAAACGATGAGACAGGAACAGATAGACAGAATCAATGAGCTTTACCGCAAATCGAAAGCGGAGGGGCTGACAGCGGAGGAGAAAAAAGAACAGGATATTCTGCGCAAGCAGTTTGTGGCGGACGTGCGCAGCAATTTGACGGCGCAGCTCAATAATATCGACATGGTAAACGAGGACGGAACGGTGGAGAATCTCGGAGAGAAGTATGGAAAAAAGAAATCTCTGTCATAGTGGTGAGAGAGAGAGAAAAAACCAATCGGAGCGCAGGGTGGTGAGAGAGCGCCATCAAAAGGTACGGGAGCAGATGGGCGCCAGGGAGGTGTCGGAGAAAAGCAGTCTGATCTGTGAGCGCATTCTCGGAGCGGAGTGGTATGAAAAAAGCCGCCTGATCTACGCTTATTATCCACTTGGCAACGAGGTGGACAGTCGAATGCTTCTTGAGCGGGCGCTTCTCGACGGGAAAACGGTCGCACTTCCCTCGACGGACAATGGGCGTTTTTGCGTGGAACGAGATGGTGCGGCGTCTGACTGCCGCATGGAGTTTTTTCAGATTACATCCCTCTCGCAGCTTTGTGAGGGGAAGTTCCATGTGATGGAGCCTGCGCGCGGATGTCC
>CAJLGN010000319.1 GCA_905206195.1 uncultured Roseburia sp. | reverse complement strand
ATTGTGTGTGAAAGAGAGACGGGGAAGCTGATTGGGCGCGTCGGTGTCGAGTGCAGGGAGGAGCTGGGCGGTGCGTTGGAGCTTGGTTATGTGGTTGGAGTGCCTTACCAGAGGAAAGGTTACGCGACGGAAGTCTGCCTTGCGATCCTCGATTATGCGAAGATGGAGATCGGTGCTGGGTCAATCTGCTGTCTGATCGAGACGGGAAATGTGGTTTCGGAGGCGCTTGCAGAAAAACTTGGCTTTGTGTACAGCACAACGCTCGCGCTGGATGGGAAGAGGATGAAAAAATATATGCGGGATTTGTCGTGAGAAACATCAAAAAGTCTGCGGTTTGGCGGACTTTTTTGTGTGGATTAAGCGTTGCATTTTATTAGGAAATAAAATATAATATTGAAATACAAAATTTTAGTATGGATAAAGTGGGTGATGCACATGGCAGATTTTTCCTCGGAAGAGTTGGAAAGAAAAGTGAGAGAAGAAGATGACACAAAGAAATTAATCAAAGAATTTGAGCGTCCGGAGCAGTTGTATGAGGCGCTTATTGCCAGTGTGCACAAATATCATCCGTCCACGGATATCTCTCTCATCGAGAAAGCCTACAAAATCGCAAAGGAGGCCCACGAGGGACAGGCGAGAAAGTCGGGGGAGCCTTACATTATCCACCCGCTGCGTGTCGGAATTATTCTGGCGGAGCTGGAACTGGATAAGGAGACAATCGTGGCGGGGCTTTTACATGATGTGGTGGAGGACACCGTCATGAAAGAGGAGGAGATTGCACGGGAATTCGGGGATGAGGTTGCACTTTTGGTGGACGGGGTCACAAAGCTTGGACAGCTCTCTTACGATGCGGATAAAGTCGAGGTACAGGCCGAGAATCTCAGAAAGATGTTCCTGGCTATGGCGAAGGATATCCGCGTGATTTTGATCAAGCTGGCCGACCGTTTGCACAATATGCGCACGCTCAAGTACATGAAGCCGGAGAAACAGAAGGAGAAGGCGAGGGAGACGATGGACATCTACGCGCCGATCGCACAGCGCCTTGGTATTTCCAAGATCAAGATTGAGCTGGACGATCTCTCGCTCAAATACCTGGAGCCGGAGGCATACTACGATCTGGTCGGACAGATCAACCAGCGCAAGAGTGTGCGGGAGGATTATATTCAGGGACTTTTGGAGGAGGTGCGCGCGCATATCCAGGAGGCAGGGATAACGGCGCAGATCGAAGGGCGCGCCAAGCATTTTTTCAGTATTTACAAGAAAATGGTCAATCAGGATAAGACGCTTGACCAGATTTATGACTTGTTTGCAATCCGCATTATTGTCGATTCTGTCAAGGATTGCTACGCGGCGCTCGGTGTGATCCACGAGATGTATAAGCCGATTCCGGGGCGCTTTAAGGACTATATCGCAATGCCAAAGCCCAATATGGACCAGTCCCTTCACACGACGCTGATCGGGCCGACCGGGCAGCCATTTGAGATTCAGATTCGCACGTATGAGATGCACCGCACTGCGGAGTACGGTATCGCGGCGCACTGGAAGTACAAGGAAGTCAGCAACAACGGCAGCGCGTCAGTCCCGATGACAGTGTCCGAGGAGGAGAAGTTAAGCTGGCTTCGCCAGATTCTGGAATGGCAGCGGGACATGTCGGACAACAAAGAGTTCATGAGCCTGCTAAAAAGCGATCTGGATCTGTTCTCGGACGCGGTATTCTGCTTTACGCCCACGGGGGATGTCAAGAATCTTCCAAACGGTTCGACGCCGATTGATTTCGCATATGCGATCCACTCTGCGGTGGGGAATAAGATGATCGGAGCAAAGGTAAACGGAAAACTCGTGCCAATCGATTATCTGATACAAAACGGGGATCGGATTGAGGTCATCACCTCACAGAATTCTAAGGGGCCAAGCCGCGACTGGTTGAATATTGTCAAGAGCACGCAGGCGAAAAATAAAATCAATCAATGGTTCCGCAGTGAGTTCAAGGAGGAGAACATCATTCGTGGAAAGGAGCTTTTGATCGCGTCCTGCAAGTCCAAGGGAATCAATTTCTCCGACATTAACAAGACGGAGTACCAGAATAAGATACTGCGCAAATATGGCTTTCACGACTGGAATTCCTGCCTCGCGAGTGTAGGGCACGGCGGGCTGAAAGAAGGGCAGATTATCAACAAGATGTACGAGGAGTACAAAAAGGATCATCTGACCAGACTGACAGATCAGGAGGTGCTTGAGGCTATCACGGCGGAGAACAAGAACAAGGTGCCCGAGAAGCGCTCAAAAAGCGGGATTATTGTCAAAGGTCTCTACGATGTGGCTGTTCATTTCTCCAAGTGTTGCAGCCCCGTTCCAGGAGATGAGATCGTTGGCTTTGTGACAAGAGGGCGCGGAGTGTCGATTCACCGCACGGACTGCATCAATATGATTAATCTGTCGGATATGGAGCGGGAGCGCCTGATTGACGCGGAGTGGCAGCATGA
>CAJLGN010000318.1 GCA_905206195.1 uncultured Roseburia sp. | reverse complement strand
TATCAAGATGCCTATACATACCTGATCAGCTCTGTCTTCATGCGCTGACTCTTGACCTCCTCACTCACCGCCTTTTTCAACCCGGTGCGAATTTTTGCCAATTCACTCTTAAACGGCTCAAACACACCGATATCTTCTGGAATCTCCGTGTCCAGATTTCCCTCCGCAATCTGATTCACACCGCGAAGCAGCGCCCGATAATCTCTGCCGACCCGGTCATAGTATTTTTTTAAAAAGAAAAACATCGCCACAGAGTAAAAAAACAACGCCCCGATTCCGAAAAACCAAAAGCAGGAAACGACAGAGAGCACCAGGAAATTGACTGCGACGAACTTCCCCATCGTCTTTACGGACCTCTGACTAAAATCAATGTGTCCCATCTCATCCATAAAACCGTTCCACAACCCCATAAACTTTTTCCCACCCTTTCGCAACAGTGGGAAAACTTGGTAAATCAGGCTGTACTGCCTGATATATTCCATCCATCCCAATGCAAACACCGGGCGGATAAAGCGGACGGAAAGGTACCATCCACTGTAAATCACAAAGATCAAAAATGCCAGGCCCAGCAGATTTGCCCACGCCTCAAATGACTGCGTATGTATCAGCCCAGACCAAAGATTTGGAAAATCCATCATGTAACTCATATCACTCACAATCTGTACAAAGAAATCACAGAGGCAGATCGCAAAGATTACGCCGAGCACCGCTGCCTCCATCAAATACCATTTTCCCGGACGGTTCATAGAAATTTCATCCTTCCACACTCGTCTGCCGGTCACAAAAAACACAAGCCCTGTAATCAGCCCAAGCATCCCCAAGTATAAAGCCCCGGTGCCTACCATGTAATATGACTGCAATGCGATCAAATAATAGAAGTTGTCCCCCTCACCATAATTGTCCACAATGATCGGATATCCTCCCGTGCGCGGTATCCCAAATACCACAGTAAAATCTGTCGGTTTCCTAAGCGCACTCTCTATACCTCTGTCCCAATACTCTGCCGCAACATTTCCCCAAACCGGGTTCTCCCTGTCAATCTGCCCAAACGATTTGATAAGCGTGTCGGCAGATACATTGTCACTGTAAATGGTGCCCAGGCGCAGAATGCCGTCCTCATCGAATTGCACGACAAAATAATTGCTGTAATATTCACCAAGCGCCCTCCCTCCCTCTGTGCTCAGTGTGTCGGAGAGCACCTGCTCAAGCGGTTGATCTGTATTCTTCTCATACTGCCCATCCCCTATGGAAACGGCGTAGTCAATCTCGGAGCGATACGATTCAAAATTGTCAGCAAGGTTGTCTATCGTTCCATCGATCCAGTCTCTCAGTTCTTCGGACAGAAGTCTTTCCTCCTCATCCTGCCCCTCATCGGAGAGATCGAAATAGATCTCCGACGGAGTCCGTACACCCTGCCTTTGTTCCTTCTCAAAATAAAGTACATAGCAGCCCTCATAGATACGGCTCAAGAAATACGAATCCATTTCCGGACTCTTCTCCACAGACTCCTCCCACTCCTCCATATCAGACTCTGCTCTCCTGCTGATTCCAGGCAAGAGGCAGAGGGTCATAAACACAAGTACAATTAACCCAACAATTGCCACACTTATTCTTATACTACGGTTGCTTTTCAATCTTATACCCAACACCCCACACCACCTTTAAATATTTTGGATCTTTTGGGTTAATCTCAATCTTATCCCGAATATTTCTCACATGCACCATGATTGTATCTGTATTGATTGCCTTTTCATTCCACACTCGCTCGTAGATCTCTTCCGCCGAGTAAACCCTTCCGGGCGTTTTCATCAAAAGCGCCAGTATTTTAAACTCAATCGGCGTCATTTTCACAGGTTTTCCATCCACAAAAACCTCCACCGTGTCCTCATTCAGCTCCAGACCATCGATCACATACACCCGGTCATTTTTTTCCTCCACGCCCGACCCATGATTAAACCTCGTGTAACGGCGAAGCTGGGAATTGACGCGCGCCATCAATTCGAGCGGCGCAAACGGTTTCGTCACGTAGTCGTCTGCACCAATGTTAAGCCCGATGACCTTGTCCGTCTCCTCCGACTTTGCGGAGAGCATGATCACCGGAAAATCGTGATGCTCCCGCAGCTTCATCGTCATCGTCACGCCGTCCATGCGCGGCATCATAATGTCCACAATTGCAAGATGAATCTCGTGTGCCTCCATGGCAAGAAGTCCCTCCATGCCGTCTGCCGCCTTATATACGTGATAGCCCTGACTCTTTAAAAATATCTCGATGCCGTCCCTGATTTCTTTGTCGTCCTCTACAATGAGTATGTTGTACTGTTCCATGATCTGCTCCTTATATCCTCTGTGGTTTTTCATCTGCCCATTTTGGCACTGCTCATCGCTTTCATTATACCACATACCGCCGAAGAAATGATATAGCGTTGGACTCTTTCCCCGTTGGGACGCGCTTCGCCGCGCGGGCACGATCTATGCAGGTAAGGTAATG
>CAJLGN010000317.1 GCA_905206195.1 uncultured Roseburia sp. | reverse complement strand
ACCAATCTGACCACTCCCAGCAAATAAATCCAGAAAATAGCTTCCCGACACTTCATCCTGTATAATATTAAACAGAGTCTCCTTAATTCGGTCGGTGGTCGGTCTCGTCTCCAACCCCGGCGCCGACTTGAGCGGCAGACTTCTCGCCGTTCCTGCTATAATTCGCATAATCTCCGTTTTCCTTTCCACTTCTGCGCGGTCAGGTACATCCCCTGATCCGCTGTCAGTTCACAATCAACCCATCTCTTCTAATTTCTTTTTCAGGAGCGAGAGGGCTGCCAATGTTGCAGACCTTCGCACTTGAAATCTATCCCCTGCAAACACATGGCGCTCTGTCACGGTCTCACCCATGAGATGACATCCGATGTAGACAAGTCCCACCGGACATTCGGGTGTGCCTCCGTCCGGCCCAGCGACCCCCGTCACGGAGAGAGCCGCCTCGCAGTCGGCAGTGCGCGCCGCGGACTGGGCCATATCGGCGGCGGTCTCGGCGCTCACAACACCGTACCGTCTGATCGTCCCGGCATTCACCCCGAGCATCTTCACTTTTGCGGTGTCCGAGTAAGTGACATACCCCTCCTGAAAAAATGATGAAATCCCCGGCACATTGACGAGGGTGGAGGCGATCATCCCTCCGGTCGCCGACTCCGCAGTCGTCATTGCAATGCCGTGTCTTTTTAACAATTCATAAATGGAATATTCCAGCGATCCCTGCGCGGAACCACTGGAACCTTTCGCTCTTTGTTCCAACTGGAACCTCCTGCTATCTTTGCCCTTTTAGGACATCCTTATTCTTTGCGACATAATCGATGAGAGATACCACGGTGAGAATCAGTGCGAGGTAAGTCAATGCCAAGCCGAGGACCTGGAAGAGATCATTTGGAACGTCTAGAAGCAGCACGATGACCATAAGCATCTGGAACACGGTCTTAAACTTGCCCCAATAGCTCGCTGCGATGACGATGCCGCTGTCTGAGGCGACCAGACGAAAACCGCTGATGATGAATTCTCTGGCAATAATCACAATGACAATCCAGGCCGCGAGCTGTCCGGTCTCAATGAGGCAGATCATCGCAGAACAGACTAAAAGCTTATCTGCAAGTGGATCCATAAATTTGCCGAAATTGGTCACAAGATTGTATTTTCTTGCGATCTTTCCGTCCAGCATATCCGTCAGACTCGCCACGATAAAAATTGCAGTGGCCACATAGTTGCCGTAGCCCTCAAAATAAGGTGCGATCATAAAAAACACAAAGAACGGAATTAAAATCACACGCAGAATCGTCAGTTTATTGGGTAAATTCATAGCAACTCTCCTATCAGATCATACTCGTGGGCGCCAGTCACGCGCACCTTTGCGATATCCCCGGTCACAAGCTCCGCATCGGTGTTGATGAAAATATATCCGTCGATGTCCGGCGCGTCCCGGTAAGTGCGCCCGATGTAGGCGTTCTCATCGCTCACTTTCCCCTCGATGAACACAAAAATCTCTCTGCCCTTCATCTCCTCGTTTTTGTCAAAGATAATCTCCTCCTGAAGCTCCATGACATCAGCCTGCCACTTGCGCTTTTGCTCCTCCTCGATCTGATCCGGGAATTCGGCGGCAGGTGTTCCCTCCTCCTTTGAATATGTGAAAGCCCCAAGGCGGTCAAACTCCATGTCGTTGATAAACTGCATCATCTCCTCGTGCATTTCCTCGGTCTCACCCGGGAACCCGCAGATTAGCGTCGTCCGCAGTGTGATGTCTGGAACCCGCTCCCGCAGATTTGTGATAATGCGCACCAGATCTGCATTGCTCGTGCGCCGTGCCATGCGTTTTAACATTGCGTCGCTTGCGTGCTGGATTGGCATATCCAGATAATGACAAACTTTTTCGTTGCGGATCATCGCGTCAATCAGCTCATCGTAGATCTCCTCCGGGTAGCAGTACATAATCCGTATCCAGAAGAGTCCCGGAATCTCATTCAGTGCGTCAAGCAGCCTGTGCAGCGACTTCTCCCCGTACAAATCCACGCCGTAGAGCGTCGTCTCCTGCGCAACTAAAATCAGCTCCTTCACACCGCCCGCCACAAGCTCTCTCGCCTGCTCCACGAGCGCCTCCATCGGAACGCTCCGATAATTGCCTCGCAGATACGGGATAATACAGTAGGTACATCGCTTGTTGCAGCCCTCCGCAATCTTTAAATGCGCAAAGTGGCCTCCCGTTGTGACCGTCCGCTTCGCGCGGACAGTCGGCAGCCCTTCCAGCGGCTTGTAGTTCTCATAAAAATTGCCGGAAAGCGCCGTGCAAAGCGCCTCCGAAATCGCCTCGTAGGAGTTGGTTCCAAGAATCGCGTCCACCTCCGGGATCTCTTTTTTAATCTCGTCGCGATAGCGCTGTGCGAGACATCCCGTCACCACGAGCGCCTTTAATCTGCCGTCCCTCTTGTGCTCCGCCATGGCGAGAATCGTGTTGATGCTCTCCTCTTTTGCGTCTCCGATAAAGCAGCAGGTGTTTACA
>CAJLGN010000316.1 GCA_905206195.1 uncultured Roseburia sp. | reverse complement strand
GTGGGAATGATGAGAACTGCCCCTGTGCCGCCCGCCAGCAGCGAGTAACCTGCAAACCGCAGCCACGCCGCAAATCCAGCCTCCCGGTGCTCCAGCCAGTAGAGCAAGAACCAGAACACCAAAAAAATACAGATCATGATGGAAATATAGTAATTGCTCAAAATGCTAAGGGACAGCATACTGTAGTAGAGCAGAGGCTTCCCTTCCTTCACCATCTGCTCCAAGCCCAGGATTACAAGTGGTGTGAGCACCATGC
This sequence comes from uncultured Roseburia sp., assembly GCA_905206195.1. Lineage (GTDB taxonomy): Bacteria > Bacillota > Clostridia > Lachnospirales > Lachnospiraceae > Roseburia. The sequence goes on along the minus strand of CAJLGN010000316.1, from coordinate 2,249 downwards.
AGTCCGTCCACATAATATTCCAGGCATACGCTGCCATAAATGCAGAGAGTGCGTACGCCGCACCAAAAATGACCGTGCCATACATAAAAATCGGGGAAGAGTTCACATAAAAATGCTTCTGGAGATAAAAAGTGAAAGTCAGACCACACAGCGCGATCTTAATCACCACAAGAATTGTCATAAATTCGATGACATACTCCGCCGGACACAGCACAATAAGCCAGTTTAAAGGACTCGCGAGATAATATGCGTACAGGGATACAAAATCTGCTCCAAGGCCAATGTTCCAGGAGTAGAATGCACTTCCGCCCGCCCGAATCTTCTCGAGCAGCTCAGTGAAAAATGGACAGTACTGGTGGTACATATCAATGTGGAGCATACACTGATCCCCAAATGGATAGATTCCGTGATTGATTGCGATTATAATAATGATAAGGAACGGCACCAAAAAGGCCGCTGCCAGCGAGAATTTCCGATTCATACCTACCGCTTCCCCTCCCTGTCAAACAACTGATAATACTGCAATCTTCGGTAAGTATCCATCTCCTGTGCCTCCTCGGATGCTGCAGTCTCCTCCCCGTCCCCGCGCACGGTGCGCACCGTGGAGATAACCGGATAGGATTCTTTGAGCTCCAGCAGAAATTTCTGATAGGCATTCAACGGCACGCCCGCCCGCGCGAGCACCTCCGCAGCCAGATAATTCGCGCTGGTGTCGGCATTTTTTGCCTCCTTGATGTCATAATTTGCCCAGACGGCATACGGCACCTGGTAGCGGAGTTTTAGCTCCTCCTGATCAAGCGCATTCCATGCCATGCCGTGCATCGCCAGAATGGAGGCTGCAACCTCATCGCCAGGCTGATGATCCCCAAAGAATACCACCACAGTCTTTTCATCTACGCCGGAAAAATACTGAATCAAAGAAGCGAGGGAGCGATCCGACAACTCCACCAGAGAAAGATACTGATCCAGGGAGAAATTCCCCGCTTCAGGCACTGTGATCTCCGGCATGAAATTATTGTACAAATCCTGATAGCCGCCGTGATTCTGCATCGTCACATTGAACACAAACAACGGCTTTCCCTCCTCCTTATTTTCATAGAGATCAATGATCTTCTCCACACAGGCCGCGTCGCTCACGTAAGCGCGCAGGCGCTCCGCCTCATCGTAGGAGTCCAAAAAAAGACTTTGCGAAAATCCCAGCCAGGGGTACACAGTGTCCCGCTCCCACCCGCTCGCGTAGTAGGGGTGTGTCGCCGCAGTCTGATAACCAAGTTCCCTCAGATATGCCGCCAGAGACGGATAATCCCCCGCCAAATACTGCTGGTAGGGAATGCTTCCCTGCGGCAGAAACGCCATCGTGTTCCCCGTCAAAAATTCAAACTCTGTGTTGGCGGTATTGCCGCCGCAGACAGACACATTGAGCATCCCCGTAATTGTGTTCTCGGCTCCCTGCTGCAAACTGTGCAGATAGGGCATATAATCCCGACTTGTCGAAAAATCTCCCAGCGCAGAAAGATCCGAAAACGATTCGTTCATCACGACGATGATGTTTGGAAGCTCCCCCTGCGGGAGCGGCATATCCGGCGCATCCAAGGCCGGGGAAGCAGCCATCTCATACCCCAGTAAAATCTCCCGCGACTCGTCTGCACTGTACTTGGCCGGCTTGTCGATGGACATGTATGCCAGATTCATCACGAATGTGACCGCGATTCCATCTACCTCCGTCATAAACACCGGCGTGAACAGCTTATTATAAAGCATGTGCCTGTTCTGAAAATCCTCCCGCTGCAACAGCCCCGCAAAGAGCACAAGCGCCAGTGTCAGCGCTGTCCCAGGAATGCACCGCCTCCAGAACAGGGACCGCCCCAGACGAAACTTTACCGGCTGTAAAAATACAATCGCCGCAATAAAAAGGATCGTCACCACCGCCATGCGCAGATCCACCGAGAAATCATAATTCCCTGCTACATTTGCCGCCGTTTGCCAGGAAAAAATATCCCACGGCACAATCGGGTTCGTCCGAAACCGCGTCACATAAGCGTTTGCAATACCAAAAAGCATCGCCGCTGTCCCCTCAACCCGCAGGGCGCATCTTAGCCGCCCCGTGAGACAGAAAAGGATCCCTGCAATCAGCTCAAACAGCAGAATGTTGAAAAACTGAGCCCACGGGCGCACCTGTGCAAAGGGGTTGTGCGTATAAAATTCCAGCAGATAAAAAAAGACCGCGGGGGGAATGAGCGCAGCCGCCC
>CAJLGN010000315.1 GCA_905206195.1 uncultured Roseburia sp. | reverse complement strand
ACCGCCTTAAACGCCGCCCGGATGGCAATCTCCGTCTTGCCGTAACCCACATCTCCGCAGATCAAACGATCCATGATCTGTGTGCTTTCCATATCCGCCTTCGTCGCTGCGATGGCAATCTCCTGATCCTCCGTCTCCTCGAAGGGGAACATCTCCTCAAACTCCTTCTGCCAGATCGTATCTTCCCCGTAGGCGAACCCAGCCTGACTCTGCCTGGCTGCATACAGTTTTACGAGATCCCCCGCGATCTCTTTGACTGCCCCACGAACTTTTGTCTTTGTCTTGTTCCATTCCTGACCGCCAAGCTTATTCAGCTTTGGCTTTTTGGCGTCGGCCCCGGCATATTTTTGGATCAGCTCAAGCTGGGTGGCCAGAATGTAAAGATTCCCACCCCCAGCGTACTCGATCTTGATATAATCCTTGACGGTCTGCTCCATCTCAATTTTTTCAATGCCGCGGTAGATCCCCAGCCCGTGCCGCTCATGTACGACATAGTCGCCGACATTCAAATCGGTAAAGCGTGCAATCTTCTCCCCCTCGTAGATGCGCCGGCGTTTCTTTTTCTTCTTCCCGCCCCCAAAGATATCACTCTCAGATATCACCACAAACTTCAGCATCGGGTATTCATACCCTTTTTTAATCTTGCCGTAGCCCGTCATAATCTCGCCGGGCTTCACCTCGTGGTCAAAGTCCTCGGAATAAAAAACACTCAGACCCTCATCCATCAGATCCTCCGCAAGACGCTTGGCCCGCGTCCTGGAGCTTGAGAGCAAAACGACCTGATAACCGTTCTTCTTGTAGCGCGTTAAATCCTTCACCAACAGCTCAAAACTGTTATTGTAAGGGTTGACCGTCTTGGTCTGGATGTTCACCCTGGCCCTGGTCTCAAGGTGAGGATTTTTCAGATCGAGCGCCACCAGCGAAATGCACCTTCTGTCTGCAAGCTTCGCCAAGATCTCCTTGCAGGAAAAAAGTTCCCGCATCTGCCCCGGCAAGATATATCCTTTTTCCAGACGTTGCTGCATGCTCTCCGAAAATTCTGTCTCCGTAGATATTCCGCGCTCGATACTCCGCGCTGTCTCATCGAGAAATATAAGCGTGTGTTCCGGATCAAAATAATCCAGAAGGGATACCCGATCCTCGCAGAAGTAGGAGAGATATGCGTCCAGTCCAGCGCTGACGCCAAGCTCCCCCGCCGCCTCCGCAAGCTGTTCTGCGGCGGACATCACACGGTAGGCCTCCTCTGTCTTCATCTCCCCACGAAGCTTTGCCGACACGCGCTTTGCCTCCGCCAGGATGCGCTCGATTCCCGCCCGGCGCTCCTCCTCCGTCAGTACCAGCTCACATGCGGGATAAATATACACTTCCTCCAGGTTCTCAATCGACCGCTGGCTCTCCGCGTCAAAGGAGCGGATAGAATCCACCTCGTCCCCCCACAGCTCAATGCGAAAGGGACTCTCCTCCGTCAACGGAAAAATATCAACGATCCCGCCCCGCACAGAAAATTCTCCCTGCGCCTGCGCCTGATAATTCTTCTCATATCCAAGCTCCGCGAGATGGCTTGTGAGCTGCCCCAGATCCACAGTGTCCCCCACTGTAATCTTTTGCACTGCTCCAATAAACTTCTCCGGCTCAGGCATCGGATTCATAAGCGCGTCAAACGTCGTTATTATGGTGCACTCTCGCTCTTCCGCCATCCGTTTGAGCGCGCCAATCCGCTCCGCAGTCAGAACGTTGCCCCGGATATCAGACTGATAGAACAGAATATCCTTCGCCGGATAGCAGACCGCCTTCTTATCAAAAAAGCGGTACTCCTCCCACAGCTCCCTCGCCTTCTGCTCATGGAATGTGACGATGATTCTGCTCTCCGAACCACCGCGTATATTGTATATCATGTGTGGCTTTGCAGCATCAATGCAGCCGGAAATCTGAATCACGCCCTTTTGCTTTGACAGAGCTGCCTCCATATCCGCAAACTCTTTTAGCCCCAGAAGGGGCTCCGTGAATGTCTTCACCTAAATCTCCTCCCGCAGTTTTTACGACATCTCTTTCGCACTGCTCTTTCTGGTGTTAAACGCATTCATCGCAGCGTCCGTCTCACCCTGCACGATCATAGCAGCAGCGCCAACGGCATGCCCGATGGCCTCCTCCACGCTGGTGCGCTCCGCCGCGTCAAAGCGCCCCAGCACGTGATCCGCCAGATCCCATCCCTCCGGCTTCTCTCCGACCCCCACCTTGACGCGCACAAAGTCCCGTGTTCCTGTCTGTGCGATAATGTTCTTGATACCGTTGTGCCCGCCGGCGCTCCCCTTCTTCCGGATGCGGATATTGCCCGGCGCAAGACTGATATCGTCAAAAATGACGAGCAGTGCTTCCGCCGGATCAAGCTTATAATAGTGCAGCAGTTCCACCACACTCTCGCCGCTTAGGTTCATGAAAGTCTGGGGCTTTGCCAGCACCTGTATCTCGTGCCAGATGGAATCCCGGCTCGGCAACGGGAACACGGGACTGTGTA